>JAQSWD010000192.1 GCA_029266835.1 Steroidobacteraceae bacterium | reverse complement strand
GCCGCAGCGCGCGGCGCGGGCGCCGCCGGCGAAGCAGCGGCAGGTTTGGCCGAGGCGGCATCCGCCTTCGGCTTCAGATTCTTGCCAGGCGCTTCACCCGCCCAGGCCTGGGGATAGATCTCGCGAACGACCACGAGCATTTCTTCCGCGGCTTGCATGGATTCGAAGTAACCCATGTGCAGGCGAAAACGTTCGCGGCCGTCTTCGCGGCGTCGGCTCACGAAGAACGTGTACTGCGCGAGCGTGGGATCCTTGGGTTGCGACAACGCCATGGGCGTGGTCGACGAAGTGAGATTGATGACAAAGCCGCCCGTGGCGGCCGCGCCGGTGGGCCGCGTCAGTTTGCTGACGACGTAGTCTGGCTTGGCACTCATTTGGTGGACCGGTTCCCCGAAAAGACGTTGCGACACAGGAGCGCCGCCCCTTCCCGGGCGACGATCTTTTTTCACTCACTGAGGAGTGTGCGAATCGTCTGATATACGGTCAACGGTCGAACTGAGCACGCTGTCGCAGATCACAGACCGAAATATGCGATGCCCTAGAGGAAATAAGACATAACGGGCTTGCGGAAATTGCTGCAAGGCGGGGTGACATCTGGACTAGTCACGCTCGAGATCCCAGTAGCGTCCCGCCGAGTAAAAACGCCGCTCGTAATACTCGTCATCCAGCGAATTGACGGTGACGGGTTTGCCTGACCCTGGTGCGTGCACGAAATGGCGGTCACCGACGTAGATGCCCACGTGGTTGACGCGCCGGCTGCCGATCTTGAAGAACACCAGGTCGCCGCGGCGCAGTTTGCTTTGCTTGATCTCGCGCGCGGCGTCGGCCTGGTCGCGCGAGGTCCGCGGCACCGACAGGCCCAACTGCTGGTGCGAGTAGAACACGAGGCCGCTGCAGTCGAAGCCCGCGCGCGTCGCACCGCCGTAGCGATACGGAGTGCCGCGCAGGGCCAGCGCGAAATCCGCGATGGCTTCGCCCGGCGTGCGCAGATCGGTGGTGCCGCCGGCGCCGTCCCCTTCGCGCTGTTGCGTGGGGATGGGTGGCGGCGAGTCGAAATCCGGCGAAGGAACAGAACGCTCGGGTGGCGACGACGCGCATCCGGCGAGGACACAGAGGACAATCGCGGCCAGCGAGGCCTGACCCCTTTTGCCAGCAAATGGGGAGTGGCCCCGATTCAGGGGACTGTCCGCTTCACGAAGCAGCCCGGTGGTCGCCTATCTCGGAGCCGGGGCGTCGCGACTCGAGGATTTCGGTGAGCGCGGCGGACGACATGGGCCGCGCGAGGTAGAAGCCCTGGGCGGATTCACAGCCGCGCGAGCGCAGGAAATCGAGCTGCTCGCCCGATTCCACGCCTTCGGCGGTCACTCGTTTGCCAAGCGTATGCGCCATGGTGATGACGGATTCGACCAGTGCACCCGCGGATTCGTTCTGTGGGACTTCATCCAGGAAGCTGCGGTCCAGTTTTACGGTATGCACCGGATACCGGCGGAGATAGTTGAGCGAAGAGTAGCCGGTGCCGAAATCGTCGAGGGCCAGTTTCACACCCAGGTCGGCCAGCGCGCGCAACGGCTCCTCCACTTCCGCGTCGGCCAGGACGGACTCCACCAGCTCCAGCTCCAGCGAAGCCGGGTTGAGGGAATGCTGGGCCAGCGCGGTCTGGACCATCTTCACGAAGCCGGCGTCCTTGAGCTGCTGCACCGAGACGTTCACCGAGAACATGCGCGGCGCGATTCCCGCGCGCTGCCACTCCGCGTACTGCGCGCAGGCCGAGTCGAGCACGAAGCCGCCGATGTCGGTGATCAGCCCGGAATGCTCGGCGGCGGGGATGAACTCGCCGGGTAGTTTGATGCCGTCGAAACGCGTCTGCCAGCGCAGCAGCGCTTCCACGCCGCACAGGCGGCCGTCGGCCAGCGAGAACTGCGGCTGGTAGAACAATGCGAACTCGCGCCGGCGCAGCGCGCGGTGCAGCCCGCTGTCGGTGAAGCTGGAGCGCCGTTGCGCCATGTCGCGCTCGAAGAACACGGCGCGACCACGGCCTTGCGACTTGGCGCGGTACATGGCGAGGTCCGCCTGGCGGATCACGTCCTCCAGATCGACGCCGTCGTCGGGGAACAGCGTGACACCCACGCTGGCGCGCATCTGGTAGTCGCGTCCGCCGAGATTCGCCGGCAAAGCCAGCGAGCGGATCACCCGCTCGGCGATCTGCCGCACGGTATCCACGTCCCCCACATTCCGCAGCAGCACGGTGAACTCGTCGCCGCCCAGGCGGGCGACGGTGTCGCCGTCCTTCGTGCAGGCCTTCAGCCGGTGCGCGACCACGGACAGCAGCTGATCGCCCGCGCTGTGGCCGAGTGAATCGTTGACGCGCTTGAAGTGGTCGAGGTCGACGTACATCAGCGCGCCGCGCGTGAGGCCAGTGGCCGCTGCGGCGAGTTCCTGCGCGAGGCGGTCGCGGAACAAGGCGCGGTTCGGCAACTGCGTCAGCGGGTCGTAATGCGCCTGGCGATACAGGCGTTCGTCGCGCGCGCTGTTGGAGAGCGCGGCGCGCAGCCGTTCGGCAAAGGCGGCACCATAGTCGGCGACCGCGGGATCGCGAGCGGGCTCGCCGTGGTAACCCACCACCAGCATGGCCGAGAGCCGCTCGTCATCGAGCACCGGCCACAGCCAGAAGAACTCCGCGCCGATGTCGCGCATGGAGATCAGGAAGGAATGCCGTGACTCCTCGACGCGCGCGATGGTCAGTCCTTCGGGCGCTTCGCGCACGGTGGCGATCATGGCGAGGTCGAAAGTCACGCGTTGCACCGGAAGTTCGTCCGCGCCCTGCGCCGCCATGAACAGGCGGCCATGGGAATGCGCGGTGGGGTCCAGCAGGATCACGCCCACGCATTGCGCGCGCGTCAGCTCGCGGAACAGGGGCAACACGGTGTCCAGCGCGCGATCGATCTCGCTGGCGGCGAGCAGCGCGCGGTCCACCTCGCCCAGCACCTCGAAGGCGCGCCAGTCACGCGACAACGAGAGCGCGGTGGTGTTGAACTCGCGTTCCAGTGGCGCGAACTCCTCGACGGCGCTGCGCGGCAGGGACTCGAAACGCCGCTCGCGCAGGCGGACCAGGCCTCGCTTGAGCGAGCGCAGCTGCGGCAGGTAGCGTTCACCGATCAGCGCGGCCGCGGCGAACGACGAGAGCAGTGTCAAGAGCAGCAGGCCGGCCGCCGTGGGCGCGAGCTTGGTGGCGGATGCGCCGAATGCCGCCTCGGGTGAGAACACCACCACGATGCTGGCCGAGGCCGGGTCGGCGGGGTTCACGGCGGGTAGATAGGTCATGGCGCCGCGCCATTCGCGCCCCGCCGCATACCAGGCGAGGATGGTGGTACCGCTGGGCGCGTCGATGGCCAGCGGCGAACGGTGTGCGAACAGCTGTACCAGTTCTTCGGGCACGGACGTGTTGCTGAAGCGCGCGGAGCCGGCGCCGTCGAGCACCACGAGGTAGCGGCCTTCCAGGCCGCGTGCGAAATCGGTGGGTGGCGTGCGCCCGGTGAACAGCAGCGTGGACGCCTTGTCGCGCGACAGCGCGATCAGCTCCTGGTTCTGCAGTGTGGCGCGCCGTTCCTCGGCTTCGAACCAATGCGCCATCAGGGCAATGCCCACGGGTATGAGCATGGCGAAGAAAATGACCAGCCACAGCCGGCGCGTGAGCCCGCTTCGCAGGACCGAGTTGTACGGGGTTCCGCTCAAGCTGATATCCCTGTTATCAGCGGGACTTTACGGAATGCGGTGAGGGGCAAATGCGCGGCACGTCACGGTTGCCGCCCCGCCGGTCGAAGGCGGGCTTACTTTCGGGCTATTTGCGCCGCACTGGGTTGGGGCGGGCGGATTTCCGCGAGTTGC
>JAQSWD010000071.1 GCA_029266835.1 Steroidobacteraceae bacterium | reverse complement strand
GTCAGAGTTTGAAGTGGTACCCGAACTGGAGAATCACTGCGTTGAAGTCCGGCATCTGGGTGTTGCCCACCTGGTTGCCGACAGCCAAGTCGCCCGGCGCCTTCGCCTTCTGCCGATAGAACTCCAGTCTCGCGTTCCATTCATTGCCTCCCGCGGTGACGTGGCCGTACTTGAGCCCGAGCGTGATGGCGTCCATATCCGAAAGGCGCGCGTCGGCCGACGCAAACTCGGGCAGCGGCGCGGTATTGGCGAGACTGTATCGATAAAACGATGCCGCCGTCTGCTGGTAGTAGCGCACATGAGGCTCGAGATAACTCGACTCACCGAACGGCAGCCGCAGGCGCGACTCCAGCGTGTGGGAGTCCACTTCCCAATCGTCGGTGGAGTATCGATAGCCCACCTGCAGGACCTTGCCGGAGAAGTCGTGGCGCAGCTCCGCGTATAAACCCTCCTTGCGGCGAGAGTCGGGCCGGCTTTCGAATAGATAGACATTCGCCGGGCCCGCGGCGCCCGGCGCCGGCGTCCGCGTGATCGGAATGCCGGTGATGGGATCCACGACGCTCAGGATCTTGTACGGGTCGGTGAGGTATCCGCTCGAGTCCGAGTACGAGAGGTTCACGCGCAGCAAGCTGTGTCGGCCCAGCACCTGGGTGACGCCCAGCAGGACGTCGAACACATTCTTGTTGTCGCTGTCGCCGTTGCGGCCCAACGGGGAAAGATCCTCGTCCACCGCATCGCCCATCTGCGCCAGCGGCAGCGGCAGGCCACCGACGGGCTTGATGGTGTCGTTGGCGAACGCCGTGGCGATGCTCAGCGTGGTGTTCCGCTGGTTGAAATCACGGGTGAGGCCGAAGTTGGCGCCGATGTGCTGGTAGTCGTACTCGGAAGAGAATCCGAGGCCTGCGTTCATCGTGTACAGACGTGCGAACGGCTGCGACCAGCTGCCATTGAGTGCCACGCGCGTGTCGAGAAACGTATCGTCGAGAGGGATGTCCCCGGCGGCAATCTGGTAGGTATCGCGGCCGGAGGGGCTGGTGAATGTCTGCACGCCGGTGCTGGCGATGGCGCCGCTGGGCGAGGCGCCCGTGAGCGAATCGACAGACAGGTCGAGACCCAGCTTCCGTTCGTCGCCGAAGTCACGCGTGGCGTGGCCGCTGAGGCTGAGGTCCTTCACTCGGCCATCGCTTTCGCCGTAGTAGAGGAAGGCGGTTTCCACGTCCCACTTGGGCTCCGCGTCCGCTGCCACCGACGCGGAGGGAGCGATGCCCAACAAGCCGCAGGTAGCCGCCGCGAGAGCGGCGCCGATCTTCGTGTCGTTGTTCGCCATGTCAGTTGCAGCCGCAGCCGCCGCCGCCGAAGCCGCGGCCACCGCTGGTGCCTTCCTTGCTGAAATAGATGTGATCGTCGAATGCGGTGTCCAGCGCATTCGCGTCGAGCTGCATGTCGTCGCGAGCGAGGACTTCGCGCTCCCAGGGCTGCACTCCCAGGTTCGCGCAACCTTGCAGGCCCACGGTGGCAATCGCCAGCAACAGCAGTTTTCTCATCGCAGTTCCTTTGTCAGTGAACGGGAGCATCGAGAAGCGCCTTGATCGCCGCCTCGGTCTCGGCCTTCTTCGCATCGCGGAAGCCGAGATGGGTTGCAACGAGCTTTCCGTTGCGATCGATGACGTAAGAGGTGGGCATCGCCTTTACCTTGAACTGGCGAGCGATGTTTCCTTGCGGATCGAACAGGACCTCGAAATCGATCGGAACATCGCGCAGGAACCGGTCGGCGTCGCGCCTTTCGGCATCCACATTCACGCCAATGATGGTGAGGCCAGAAGCGCCGTACCTGGCCTTGAGTTCATTGAGCCAGGGGATCGATTGGCGGCAGGGCTTGCACCAGGAGGCCCAGAAATCCACCACGACTACTTGCCCGTGGAGGCGAGACAGGTCCAGTGGTCCGTTGGCGGGGGCAACATTCGAATGCGCCATGCTTGCCAATGTCAGCGTGGCTAGCACGATGAAAATAGCTTGCAACCGCCGCAATCGAAACAGATGCGAATGATTCGCGAAGTCAAGAAGTCGAATTTTCGATTGCACGATGCAGCCTTGCAGAGGAGCGCACTGCGGACTTAGACGCCGAGTGGTGCTTCAACCCGTCGCGCCAGCCGACATCGGCGCTTCTGCTCAGCCAGGTCGGGATGCTTTCGTACCGCCGGATGTCCATTTCCAGTCGCGAACCTCGGGCATGTCCACCCCGTGTTCACAGATGTACTGCCGATGCGTTTCCAGCTTCTCCATGAGGGATCGGCGTAGTTCGATGGCGCGTTCGCCCAGATGGGGCAGGCGGTCCAGGGCACCCATCACCAGGTGGAAGCGGTCGAGCTCGTTCAGCACCGTCATGTCGAACGGCGTGGTGATCGTTCCTTCTTCCTGGTACCCGCGCACGTGGAAGTTCTCGTGATTCGTGCGCCGGTAAGTGAGTCGATGTATGAGCGCGGGGTATCCATGGAACGCGAAGATGACCGGCGCGCGTGTCGTAAAGAATGCGTCGAAGTCCGCGTCGCTCAAACCGTGGGGATGCGCGGAGGGCGGCTGCAGCCGCATCAGGTCGACGACGTTCACCACGCGCACGCGCAGCGTGGGCATATGCTCGCGCAGGATCGACGCCGCGGCGAGCGTTTCCAGCGTCGGGACGTCGCCGGCGCAGGCCATCACCACATCCGGCTCTTCGCCGGCATCGTTGCTCGCCCATTGCCAGATGCCGATGCCATCGGCGCAATGCTTCTCCGCCGCGGGCATCGACAGCCACTGAGGCGCGGGGTGTTTGCCCGCGATCACGACGTTCACGAGATGGCGGCTGCGCAGGCAATGATCCATGACCGACAGCAGGCAGTTGGCATCCGGTGGTAGATAGACGCGGACGACGTCCGCCTTCTTGCTGACGACGTGGTCGATGAAGCCCGGATCCTGGTGGGAGAAGCCATTGTGATCCTGGCGCCAGACGTGCGAGGCCAGCAGGTAGTTGAGCGAGGCGATCTTGTGCCGCCACGGCAGTCGGCTAGTGACCTTCAGCCACTTCGCGTGCTGATTGAACATCGAGTCGATGATGTGGATGAACGCCTCATAACAATTGAACAGTCCGTGACGGCCCGTGAGCAGATATCCTTCGAGCCAACCTTCGCATTGATGCTCGCTGAGCATCGAATCGAGCACGCGGCCGCTGGTACCCAGTGATTCGTCGGTCGCCCTGGTCGTCCCTTCCCATTGGCGCGGCGTGGCTTCGAGCAGCGCTCCCAAGCCATTGGACACGGTTTCATCCGGGCCGAAGACGCGGAAGTTGCGAAGATCCTGGTTGAGGACCACGACCTCGCGCAGGAAGGGGCCGAGCACCCGCGTATCGCCAGGACCGGGAGAACCATGCGCGGGCACGTCGATCGCGAAATCCCGAAAATCCGGCATGCGCAAGTCACGCAGCAATTGCCCGCCGTTGGCGTGCGCGTTCGAGCCCATGCGCCGCGTTCCCTTCGGCGCCAGCTGCGCGATGTCGGGCCGCAGCTTGCCGTGCTCATCGAACAGTTCCGCCGGCCGATAACTGCGTAACCAGTCTTCGAGCAACTTGAAGTGCGTGGGGCAATCCCGCGGCTTCAACGGCACCTGGTGTGATCGATAAGTGCCCTCGACTTGTTTGCCGTCGACGACGTGAGGCCCGGTCCACCCCTTCAGTGAGTTCAGCACGATCATCGGCCATCGGGGCCGCGTGACGACGCCATCGACGCGGGCCTCATGCTGTATGCGATGAATCTGCCTGATGCAGTCGTCCAGTGCCTTGGCCATTGCTTCGTGCATGAGCGCGGGCTCGTGGCCGTCGACGAAGATCGGCGACCAACCGTAGCCTTTCATCAATTGCTCGAGTTCTTCACGGGGGATGCGCGCCAGCACCGTGGGATTGGCGATCTTGTAGCCGTTCAGATGGAGTATCGGCAGCACGGCGCCGTCACCGCGCGGATCCAGGAACTTGTTTGAATGCCACGCCGTGGCCAAAGGCCCCGTCTCCGCTTCGCCGTCTCCCACGACGCATGCGACGATGAGCGATGGATTGTCGAACGCCGCGCCGAACGCGTGGCTCAATGAATAGCCGAGCTCGCCGCCCTCGTGGATGGATCCGGGACACTCCGGTGACGCATGGCTCGGGATTCCACCCGGGTAGGAGAACTGGCGGAACAACTTCCTGAGTCCCGCCTCGTCCTGGCTGATGTCCGGATACACCTCGCTGTAGCTGCCCTCGAGGTAGGTATTGGCGACCACCGCAGGCCCGCCGTGGCCTGGCCCCGAGATGAAGATCATGTCGAGATCGTGCTTGGCGATGACGCGATTGAGATGCGAGTAGACGAAATTCTGCCCCGGTGTCGTGCCCCAATGGCCGAGCAGCATGCGCTTGATGTCGCCTTGCGCCAGTGGACGTTTGAGCAAAGGGTTGTCGCAAAGGAAGATCTGCCCCACGGACAGGTAGTTCGCGGCCCTCCACCAGGCATCGAGCCGGAAAAGTTCTTCGGGGGACAAGACTGGCTTTACGCTGCTATCCATTGTTTCCGCTTCTCCGCAATGCGAGTCATGAGTTGGCGCCAGGACTGGGTGAATGCCTGTGCGCCTTCGGTCTGCAGCCTGGTAGCCAGCTCTTTCAGGTCGACTCCATCGCTCTTGAAGCTGCGAAGGGTCGCGTTGGCTGCTTCGCCCGCGGGCGCCATCACCCCGCCCACACGGCCGTGATCGACGAATGCGCGCAGCGTCTTCTCGGGCAGGGTGTTGATGGTGCCTGGCGCCGCAAGTGCCTCGACGTACAGGCAGTCGGGGGCAGCGGGGTCTTTCACTCCCGTGCTGGCCCACAGCAATCGCTGCGGCAGAGCTCCGTGCTTCTTCAGCCGCTGCCAATGGTGCGAGGTGAGCATTTCGCAGTAGGTTGAATAGGTGGCTCCAGCGACCGCGATGCCCAATCGATTGCGCAGTTCCGGCGACACGCGATCGTGTATCGCCTTGTCCCAGCGGCTGATGAACAGAGACGCCACGGACGCGACCCGCAGGTCGAGCCCCGCCTCGAGCCGTCGGTCGAGCGCGCGCAGGTAGGCTTCGGATGCCGCGAGATATTGCGCTCGCGAGAACAGCAAGGTGACGTTGATCGGCACGCCCCGGAAGATGCATTCCTCGATCGCAGCGATTCCGGCTGTCGTACCCGGAATCTTCACGAAGAAGTTAGGACGACCTGCTTGCGCGTGGATTCGCTCGGCCGCGGCGATCGTTCCCCCGGTATCGTTGACGAGAAGGGGAGAGACTTCCAGGGACACCCAGCCATCGACAGTGTGGGTTCTGTCGAATACCGGGCGCAGAAGGTCAGCCGCTCGACGCAAGTCGTCCAGCGCCAGCTCCATGAATAGATCTTCGTCCGTGATCGACAGGTTCGCGGCCGATCGAATGGTCTCGTCGTACGCCGAGCTGCCGCGTATGGCTTCGTCGAAGATCGTGGGATTCGACGTGATACCGCTGATCGACCAGTCATCGATGAATTGCTTGAGCGTGCCGCTGTCGAGCAGATCGCGCGTGATGTTGTCGAGCCAGAGGCTTTGCCCTAGGTCCTGCAGCTGCCGGGTGTTCATGGGGCGGATGGCGGGTCTAACGTCGCACGCTGGCGGAGACCACTCGCAGCATCCGACTGACGGCACGAATCCAGTGAGCCATGCGCCGGGTGCGAGGAAACGACGCTCTCGCAGCCGCAGTGGCCGCGACCAGCTCGTAGCGTTCCTGTTGGCACCGGGCGAGCAACTCGTCGCGACGGCTGTGTGGCTGCAGAGAAGCACCGTTCATGACTGTCTCCTGAAAGCCGCGCGGTCGAGATCGAGCTCCCGTAACGTGGCTTCGAACGCCGCGGGGCGACGCACCCAGGCCGACCGGGCCATCAAGGCAACCGCGGCAGCGATCGATGCGTACGCCGCCAGCACGCCACCGGCCGCGGCAACTCGATGCGTGTCCCAGAAGGCCACGATCACGATCACACCGATGAACGCGAAGGCGATGAGCGACAAGACCACGGCGACGAAGGTGGTGAGCAGCGCCGTGATCGTCGCCTTCACATGCGCCTCGGTGTCGATGGCCGCGAGTTCCACTCGAGTGCTGATCATGGACATCAGCAGCGGCAGCACGCCGCGCTCGTGGAGCGTTCCCGTGTCGCCGTTCATCGGCGCCGCGCCAGGAGTCCTGCGAAGAAACTCACCGCTGCGGTGAGGGCTATTGCCCGCCAGGGATTCGAATGGATGGCGCCATCGATCTTGTGCGCCCGGTCGACGATTTCGCTGCGAGCGTTACGCAAGTGTCCACCGACCCGGTGCAGCGTCTGCCGGACTCTCGCATCGGCATGCTCGGCCTTGTCGCTCACGCCCTCCGTCGCATCGTTCAGCATGGTCTCGACTTCATCGAGCAGCGTCGCGAGGCCGGCCGAGATTCGTTCGATGTTCTGCTTCATTTCACTTTCCGGGGCTGCGGGGGACATGTCGGAAATGTTAGGGCCGCACGGAGGCAGCAGGCATCGGGATTTCCGGCGAGTGGCATGCGGGCTATTGCGTATGCGGCGCAAGCCGGGCTTCGTAGCGTTCGCGCGGCACTTGCCAAGGCATTCACCAGGGCATTCACTATCGGGGCCTCTCGAGAACGGCGAAGTCGCCTGGCTGAATGCCGGCGGCATTGGCTTCGTCGGTATCCAGGTGCAGCTCCAGCTGGAACTGCGGAGCAACCCGGACGCTCACATCGTTGAAGGTGAGATCCCGGCCATCGCTATCAATCTTGACGGACACGGAATCGCAATCATTGACACCGAGCCGCACGGCGTCCTGTGGACTCATGTGAATATGGCGACGTGCGCAGATCACGCCACTCGCGATGGTGACGCGCCCCAGCGGTCCTTCGAGGGTCACTCCCGGCGTATTCGCGAGATCGCCGGAGATGCGCACGGGTGCATCGATGCCGAGCACGAACTCGTCGCTGCGCGAAATCTCGACCTGGTCGTGCGCGCGCGGCGGGCCCATGAGCCGGACGTGGTCGATACTCCCGCGAGGGCCGATCAGCCGAACAGCCTCCTGCGCGGAGAATTGCCCGGTTTGAGAGAGTTCCTGCCTGGCCGTCAATCGGTAGCCGACACCGAACAACTTCTCGATCGTGGACTGCGACAGGTGGGCGTGACGGGCCGAGATCGCAACAGGGACACGAGCAAGCCTTGCGGGCTTTTCGGCTCTCGCGAGCAGCAGCGCGGCTTCACGTGCCATCTCGGTCTCTTCATCAGCCCGGACAACGAGAATGCGGACGCGAGAATCGCTGCGGGAGACGTCGCATATTGGCGAACGCGCGTTGACCTGTGCGCTGCGGTTCGCTTCCTCGTCGAGAAGGGCTCCCAGGAAATCCAGGCGTTGCAGGCAGCGGTGCCGGACCAATGCGCTGTGTTCACCAACCCCGCCGGTGAACGCGATTACGTCGACGCCGCCCATCACGGCAGCGTACGCACCGATGTATTTTCGGATCCGGTGGGTGTAAAGCGCGAGCGCGAGGCGGCAAGCCTCATCGCCTTCGGCGGCCCGATGTTCGATGGCCTGCAGGTCACCGCTGCCGGTGAGCCCGACCAGGCCAGCGTTTTTGTTCAGCAATATCTCCAGCTCGGCATCGGACAGGTTGCGACTGAGCTCGAGCACGAGGCCCGGATCGAGATCGCCAGCGCGCGTGCCCATGACGAGGCCTTCGAGCGGCGTCATGCCCATGCTGGTGTCGACGCTGCGGCCATATTCGACGGCGGTGATGCTCGCTCCGCTGCCCAGATGACAGGAGATCACGCGCAGTTCCTGCGGTGTCTTGCGAAGTTGCGTCGCGACGCGTCGGGCCACATCACCGTGGCTGATCCCGTGGAAACCGTATCGCCGGATGTTGTACCGGGTGCGGAGTTCGGCGGGCAGCGCGTACTCCCGGGCGCGCGCCGGCAACGTCGCATGGAACGCCGTATCGAACACGAGGACGTGCGGAATGTTCGCAAAGAGTTCACGCGCGCCGCGGATGACACCGATGGCCGGGGGGTTGTGCAGTGGCGCCAGATTCTCCAGGTCGCTCAGCTTGCCGAGGACCCCGTCGTCGACCCGCGTCGGCGCGGAAAACAAGACGCCGCCATGCACCACCCGGTGGACGACGGCGTCGAGATTGCCGATCTCCGCCCATCGATTGCGAAGCTCGGTCAGAAGAGTATCGGTGGCCGCGCGCTGGTCCAGCGGCGGCGACAGCTCGACCTTTCGGGTCCCGACCACCATTTTTGGACTCGCACCGCCTATGCCCTCGATGCGAAGTTCAAACGACCGGCCACCGGATTCGCTTTCGATGACAGCGACCTTGGTCGAAGAGCTGCCGCAATTGAATGCCAGAATGCGCATCGCGCGGTTCAGCGACTCACCCACTGGCAGAACTCGTCGAAGCTCACTCGTCCGTCGTGATCGGTGTCGATGAAATCAAAGCAGGCGCGGAGTTCCGAATTCAGTTTCGCGTGATCCATCTCGAGCATGAGGCCCGCGAACTCATCGAAGTTGATGCTGCGGTCGCCGTCTTCGTCGATGCGATCGAACATCTCCCGGACTTCATCGTTCAAGAAACTGACCTTCTGCATGTGGGCCCCTGCGGTCTGATTGTGCGCAAAGTGTGCGGCGTGCCGACAACGCTTGTCGTCGGTAGTAACCCGGATGCCGGCCCGGCGCGCCGCGTACATGCTGCGGCGCCATGGCGAAGACTTCCGCTTCACGTCGCGGCGCGACGGCAAGCATCATCCTGATGCTCGTCGCTGGTGCGTCTGCCCCGAAGGCGGCAGGCGAATCGAAGAGCTTATGGACCCGGGAGGGGCGGCTGACCTCTCAGGCGGAGCAGCTGATCGGCTCCCTGAAAAGCGCCGAGATTTTCGGGTTATCTTCCGCCGACTTTGCGGATGCGGTGTCAGCCATCGAGTCGCGTCGAGCCGGCCCGGACGTCTCGTCGGCAGAAGGCGCGATCAGCGCCGCGACTTCGCGGCTGGTCCATCAACTGCATGATGGACGCGTCGACCCACGAGCCGCGGGGTACGAACTCACCCGGCGACGTGCCACGCTCGATTCTGACGCAGCGCTTCGGCAGCTGGCTGAGGCTCGTGACGTTCGGACGGCCTTGGCGGCTTTCGAGCCAGACACCTCTCAGTACCGGGCTCTCAAGCAAACGCTTGCGCGCTACCGGCGTATCCCGGCCGAGCTCAATTTGTTGCCCGCGCTGCCCAAACGCTCGATCGAAGCGGGTGATCGATATGCGGGAAGCGAAAAGCTGCGCAGGTTGCTGACCGAATTCGGCGATGACGCTGTGCCTGCGGAAGCAGCGCCGATCGACGGGGTCTACGATGAGCGCCTGGCTGCCGCCGTCAGCCGCTTTCAGCGCCGTCATGGACTGACCGAGGACGGGGTCATCGGCACCAGGACTTACGCCGCGCTCACGGTTCCCATCGAGCGTCGCATCCGCCAGATCGAACTCACGATGGAACGATGGCGCTGGTTGCCCGTCATCGAGCCACCTGCGGTCATCGTCAATGTGCCGCAATACATGCTCTACGCGCTGGCGGATCCAGCGGACCGCGCGGCGGTGCCCGCGAAAATTCCCGTCATCGTCGGTCAATCGGCGAAGCAGACGCCCATCTTCGACAGCGACATCGAAGCCGTCGTGTTCCGCCCGTTCTGGAACGTGCCGAGGAGCATCGTGCTCGAGGAGATGTTGCCGCGGATATCACGCGATCTTGCCTATCTCGCGAAGCACGACCTCGAGATCGTCCGCGGCGGTGGCGATGACGCCGAGGTGTTGCCAGTGGATTCGAATGCCGTGTCCGCGCTGCGAGCGGGCAAGGCGCGGTTGAGGCAGCGACCCGGGCGCTCCAATGCGCTGGGCCTCATCAAGTTCGTGCTGCCAAATCCCTATAGCGTCTATCTGCATTCCACCCCGGAAGCGCAGCTGTTCGCCCGCGACCTCCGCGCGCTGAGCCATGGCTGCATTCGCGTGAGCGACGCCAGCGCATTGGCCGCCTATCTGCTCAAAGGTAACGAAGGCAACTGGGATGTCGCAGCGGTCGAGGCGGCAACCTGCGGCAGTGAGACCTTCACCGTTCGGATCGCCCACCCGGTTCCGGTTTTCATTCTCTATGGAACGGTGGTGATCGACACCAATGGCGAAGTGTTGTTCTTCGATGACGTCTATGGCCATGACAGAAGACTCGAGGAGCTTCTGGCTGTCAGGCCGGTGATGACGAGATGATCGACGCTGCGTTCCCGAAGAGCCACTGAATCGGAGGACTCGATATGGCCATTGCCAACGCACGGCATTCATTTTTCCTGGTTGCCATGGCGCTCACAGCGTTCGCGGAGACCACCTGGTCTCAGCCGAGCGAGCCGCGCGGCGCACATGATCGGGAATTCCGTGAAGCCGCTGCACTGGAACCGGATTTGACGCGCGGGGCTCGGCTGTACGATACCTGCGCAGCCTGCCACGGTGCAGATGGCCGCGGCACGGAGGATGGTGAGATCCCCGCCATAGCCGGCCAGCACGGTAGCGTGCTCCTGAATCAGATCATCGGTTTTCGTCATGAACTGCGCTGGAACCAGCGTATGCGGCACTTTACCGACCGCCATCACCTGGCCGACGCGCAGGATCTGACGGATGTAGCCGCGTATGTCGCCAGCCTGTCGCGCTTTCCAGCGACCGCGAAGGGCATTGGCGACGGCGAGAATCTGCGCGCCGGCGCCAGCGTGTACTTCCAGCATTGCGAGCGTTGCCACGGCCCGTTGGGGCAGGGCAATCTGCTGATGTCACGACCGCGCCTCGCCGGGCAGCACTATGCATACTTGCTACGGCAGATGCAGGAGACCGCCGCCGCCGGGCGACCCGGGATGGATCGTCGGCATGTCGAGTTGATGAAGCTGTTGACCCCGGAACAGATGCGTGGCGTCGCGGACTATCTATCCCGCGTGAGCCCTGATCTCACCTCGACACGGAATCGGTAGCGTCGATGGCATGAAGCGACGCTTCAACGCTGTATCGAGCGCAGGTAGCTGACCACGCTCTCGATCTTTTCCGCCGCCTGCGCGTGCGCGACCTCGTCATCGGCATCTTCGCCGAAAAACTCGTATCCCCACACCGGCATATGCCGGGGACCATGTGCGCTCAGGTCCGCTTGCCCATCGACTATCCGGTAGATCTCATCGGCTGGAAATTTTCCGCGACGCGTTGCGATGAGGGTCAGGTCGGGTACCGGGACATTGAGGATGGGGGCTATGGGCCCATCGCCGGTCGCCCCGAAGCCGTGACAGCCGGAGCACGAAACACGGAATTGCCGTTGCCCTCGTTCGATGACCCGCGAGTCCTGTGGCGATGCATCATGTCGCCCACTCGCTGCCTGGCCGCCCGCGCAACTGGTGAGCGCTGCAATGGCGAGGGCTGCGAATGTTCCTGCGATGATTTTCAAGATTCCTCCGTGGTACGGGCATGTTCGCCGCGATCCAGCCTCGCGACATCGGTGACACCCCGCATTTGACAGGAACTTTGCGTATGCCGCTACGCGCAGCTGCGAATCCCGCGGGGGTCCGCTATCGGAGCAAGATTTGCCCCGGAAAGTCATCCACCAACAGCAACTGGGGAATCATCATGAGTCTGATCAAATGGCAGCCCTTCGGGGATTTCGACGACGCGTTCAGCCGGATGATGCCGGCGCTGTTCGGCCGCAATGGCCGCATCACCACGGAGAACGGTGGCAAGTTCGCCTGGGCTCCGAACGCCGACATCAGCGAGACGGACCAGGAATACCTGATCCGGGCCGAACTTCCGGCCGTAAAGAAGGAAGACGTCAAGGTAACGCTCGACCAGGGAATGATCACGATCCACGGCGAGCGCAAGGAAGACACGGAGACCAAGGACGAGAAGTTCCACCGCGTGGAGAGCTTCCGTGGAGCGTTCACGCGCACTTTCACGGTGCCGGACAACATCGATGAGAAGGCCATCCGCGCCGATGCAAAGGACGGTGTGCTGACCGTGCACCTGCCGAAGGCGAAGACGGCGACTGTCAGGGCCGTCGAAGTCAAGGTGCAGTAATTGTCACTCGCGGAAGGCGCCGGAGTTCGCGTCCGGCGCCTTCGAGGATCATTCCCATGACCACTACCGGAAACAGAAGCAGGAATGCTTCGGATCGCGCGCTCACCGAGCGCGCACTCAAGGGTCGCGACATTGCCTCCGGCGAAGCGACGGCGCACGCCGTCGCCGCCAGGGTCCGCAAACGTCGCAAGGCGACGTCGCCACCGGTGAATTCGGTGGTGACGCGCAGCGGGGGATCTGCCGCTCATCGGCGGAGCGTGCCCTTGATCCATGGCGAGGCGTCGCCCCTGTAGCGCATCGCTACGCGTTATCGCTCGTTCCTTGAAGCATGGCTCGCACCTGCAGAGCGAGTACCGGCACGATGTCGATCCCGTTGCTGGAGTGTTCGATCGTGTTGGTGCTGATCAACTGCGCCACGCCGGCGGCGCGCAGCTCCGATTCGGCCGACACGTCGAGAAGCGCATGAACCACGACACAGGTGACGGGCAGCGAACCCAGGCTGCGTAATGCCATCGCCGCTTCGGCCAGCGTCCGGCCCGACGACGCGATGTCATCGACGATGACCGGAGATCGTCCATCGAGAATACCGGCTTCCGGCAGACTGACCGCCACCTGCCGATCCCCTGTGCGTTGCTTTTTCAAAGTTGCCCACGGAACACCGAGCGCGGTCGCGACCGGTTTCACCCACTGGCCGCTCTCAGAATCCGGCCCGATGATGATTGGCCGGACGACGTTGGCTCCTATCCATTGCGAGATGGATGGCATTGAAGTGGCACAGAGTGCCGGTATCGCGAATATCTCCTCGAGTGCGCGAATCCGGTGGAGGTGAGGATCGACTGTCGCAACCCAGTCGACGCACCCCGACAGGTATCGGGCGTAAGCCAACGCACTCACGGCTTCTCCCTCGCGAAACTGCGCGTCCTGCCGCATGTAGGGCAGGTAGGGAGTGACCAGGCCCACGCTGCTTGCTCCCATCGCTTTTGCCGCATGAGTCGCGAAGTACAAGGGCAGGGCATTGCCATTCGGGTCTCGCCCGTTATCGACGATGATCACGTTCTTGCCGGAGCAGTTAGACCCGAGCCTGATGCGGGTTTCGGCTGGTCTCGCAATGCAGAGTCATGAGCGGCTCACCCTTGTCGACCCGATCACCCAGGTGCACCAGCAGCTCGAGTCCCGCGGCCGGATCGCGTGGTGCGCCCGCCAGCTTGGCGAGTCGGCTGAGGAACCGGTTGTCGATGCTGGTGACGAGACCCGAGTGCGGAGCGACGATGGATGATGTGTGGGGTGCTCGCGGAGGCTCGCGTCGACCTCCCTGCGCTTCGCAGATGGCGTGGAATTTTCGTTCCGCGCTCCCATCGTCGAGTGCCAGCTGCGCGCGAATTCTCGCGTCGGCCGGTGCCAGCCCATTCATTTCGAGCAGCGCGGCGGCCAGGTCCAATGCCTTTTCACGCAGATCGTTCGGGGCTCCTGGCGATCGTGCCAGCACCGCCAACACGTCGCGCGCCTCGAGGGCAGGCCCTATGCCTCGACCGACGGGTTGCGAGCCGTCCGACAGATGCAGACGCACATTCAGGCCCACGGCCGTGCCGACTTCGGAAAGTTTCGCGCTCAACGCCTCCGCGGCCTCGCCGGAACGGATCTTGGCCGGATCAGAGCATCGTCGGCCGGGCTCAATCCCACGGAGCCACCCCAGACCACGCAGCCACCCTCGCGATCAACCACGGAACGCATGGCCGCGAGACCGAGGTCGACCGGCGCAAGCGTCTCCATCGCGTCCGCGGTGCCCGAGGGAGAAGTGATCGCTCGTGAAGAAGTCTTCGGGATCAAGCCTCCGCAAGCACTGACGATTGCGACCACGATGGGAGTGGTGCGATTGCCCGCCAGGCCGCCCACGCAGTGCTTGTCGAGAACCGGCTTCGAGTTCCAGTGGAGTCTCTCGCCCACGTCCACCATGGCGAGGGGCCGCGCGGCGCAAGCGGCGAGAAACGAGGCCAGCTCGACATCCGCCAGCGCGCCATCGATGGCGTCCCGCATGATCAGCCGATATCCACCTCTATCCAGTTGATCGCCAAACACCTTGGAGCGGATCAGTCGCGCGGACTCGGGAGCGTCAGCATGGCTGAAGGTGGCGGTCTCCTCCGGCAGGGGCGCGAGACGTCGCCAGGCCGATTCCGACAAGGCGGCAATGTCGTTTCCCAACCAGGTTCCGCCGGTGACGACATTGAGCGTGGCGACGATCCTGCGGTTGCCGACTTCCACCCAGATCCGGGTCTGGGCGGCGAATCCCTCGGACCGGCAGACCGGCGAGTCCGCGCTCATGTAGACAACCGGCTCCTGGTAGGTGTCGATCTGCGCGCGCATGAGACGCATGCGCTGAATGGCTGAGTTCACGGTGGGAAGCCGTCGAAGAGCTGATGGACGGAGCGGCTTTCGGGCACGAACGCCGGCCAGCGCAACTCATGTTCTATGCGTAGACGCAATGCGTCGCTGGCAGCCGGCTCACCATGAGTGACGAAAACGGCCTTCGGCGTGTTCGGTAGTTTGCCCATCCATGCGAGCAGCTCGTTCGCATCGGCGTGCGAGGACGATGCCTGCAGTTGGCCAACCTGCGCGCGAACCGGGAATTCCTCGCCATGGATGCGAATTTTCTCCGCGCCCGCCAGGAGCGCCGCGCCGCGCGTGCCGCCGGCTTGAAATCCTGCAAGCAGGATGAGGTTGCGCTTGTCCCCGACAAAGGCCTTGAGGTGATGAACCACGCGGCCGCCCGTGGCCATGCCGCTGGCGGACAGGATGATCTTCGGGCCAGCACCGCTGTCGAGAGCCTTCGAAGCTTCGGGTGTCGTGGTAATTTGGGCGGCCGAGCACATGCGGCGGCACTCCTCCGCGTCGATACGATGCTCGTCCGCGAATTTCCGATAGAGCTGAGTCGCGTCGATCGCCATCGGGCTGTCCATGAAGATCGGCAGATCCGGGAGGGCATTTCGCGCGCGTAGTCGCGCCAGCATCAGCAGCAATGTCTGCGTGCGGCCGACCGCGAAAGCGGGTATGACGATGACCCCTTTGCGCTCGCAAGCCGGCTTCAGCCAATCGAGCAGCTCCTGTTCGGGATCGATGGGCGGATGAATGCGATCGCCATAGGTCGACTCGACCACGAGGTAGTCGCAGGGCCCTGGGGTATCAGGTGGCTTCATCACCGGATCGTTCGGTCTGCCGAGGTCGCCCGTGAACGTGATCGTGCCCTCGCGCGTGGAAACTCGCACCGATGCAGCGCCGAGGAGGTGCCCCGCGGGGCAGAACTCCACGTAGATGTTCTTCGCGACTTCTACGGATTGCCGGAAGTCCACTCCCCGGAACTGGCTGAGGCAGGCTTCGGCCTGCTGTTCCGTGTAAAGAGGAAGGGCGGGTTTGTGCTTCGAGAATCCGTGCCGGTTTGCGAAGGCCGCGTCCTCTTCGTGCAGCCGCCCGCTGTCGGGCAGGAGCACCCGGCACAGTTCGCGGGTGCCCTGCGTCGAATAGATGGTGCGGCTGAAGCCTTGCGCCGCGAGTCGAGGCAGGAAACCGCTGTGGTCGATATGCGCGTGGGTCAGGACCACCGCGTCGATGGCACGCGGCTCATACGGCGGTCGTGACCAATTGCGCAGGCGCAGCTGCTTGTATCCCTGGAAAAGTCCGCAGTCGATCAGGATCCGGCTTCCGCCGCATTCCAGCAGGTACTGCGAACCCGTGACGGTGCCGGACGCGCCGACGAATGTGAGCCTCATCGTTCTTCATGCTCCCGCGTGAATCGTCGACACGGCCAAGGTAGTCAGGTGCCGGCCTTCGCGTGCGCGATGAGCTCGGCCATGCCCCGTGACCGCGCTTTGGAGTTCTCCACGTTGCCGATCAGGCTCACCCGGATCGGCTTGAACCCCACGAATCCCAGGATGTTGCGCACCAGCGATTTCACGCTGTGCGAGCGGTAGTACAGCTTGTAGAACAATGACGGCATGCCCATGGTCACGACGATGCGCGCGGACTTGCCGATCATGAGCTTTTTCGGCAGGGCGTTCTTCTTGCCATAGGCGAACGCGAAACCCGGTCGCATCACCTGCTCGAGATAGGCCTTGAGCAGCGCGGGCATCGAACCCAGCCACAGTGGATAGAGGATCACGACGTGCTGCGCCCAACTGAAATGTTGCTGCTGGGAGCCGATCATGCCGGGAGGCTGCGCCGCGAATTCCCCGGCATTGCGTAACCATGGGAACTTGAGCTCCGAGAGCCGCACGACCTGTACCAGGTGACCTGCTGCCCCGGCGGCCGCGGCATACTGCGCCGCCAGCGCGTGGACGAAATGGTCGCCGGACGGATCCGGGTGGGCGTCGATGACCAGGATGTTCTTCTTGGTCATCGCGTCACGCCTTCAGCCACCAGGCACGGAATTCGGCGAAGCCGATGCGTCCGTCGCGGTTGCTGTCGATCTCGACGAAGCTGTTGGCCACGGGCTCGTCACGCATCTGCCGGTCGAGGGTGAGCATGAGGGTACGAAACTCCGTGAGGCTGATCTGTCCGTCGCGATCTTCGTCGGCCTGATCGAACAGTTCCTCGATGTCTTCAGCCCGATTGCTGGCATGTTTCATGTCGGTGCTCCTGTGTTCACTGGATCTTGCGGGCCCCGTCGATGTCCGCGCATTAGTAAGATTGCGCACACCGGTCGGGATTCACTTCCGCAACGAGGTGATTCCCAGGAGCTTGAGCACGTATCGCTCGTAAATCGGGGTCACCGACCCCTTCCGGACCTTGTGCAGGAAGTACTTCTCGAAGGCGATCTTCGCCAGGTGCACCCACTTCCCCGTCCTGGCCCAGGTGAGGTTGCGCGGCGGAATCTGCGGCAGCGCGACGAAGGCGGCGCCCTCGTCGCCGAAATCCGCCAGGCAGATCGCGTTCCACGTTGCTTGCGCGGTAGCGGGCTTTCCAGCGATTTCGGCAGCGATGTTTTCGCAGATGGCGCTCACCATGGATTCGATCATGTACCCCGTCTTCGGCGCGCCTGTGGGAACCGGCGTCGGCTCCACGGGAGGAATCGCCACGCACACGCCCGCGGCAAAGATCTCCGGATATTTCTTCGAGCGCTGCTGCGAGTCGATGAGCACGAAGCCACGCGGATTGCAGAGCTCCGGCACCGTGGCGACCGCGTCCACGCCTTTGAACGCCGGGATCACCATGGAATATCGGAAGGGCAGGACGTGGGTCGCCTTGGGCTTTCCGTCGGCGTCGACCTCCGTGACCGTCATTTCACCAGCGCTCACACCGGCGATCTTCGCGTTCACCAGCCACTTGATGTGACGCTGGCGCAGCTCCGACTCCATGAGGCCCTTGCTGTCGCCGACGCCGCCCAGCCCCATGTGTCCGATGTAGGGCTCGCTGGTCACAAATGTCATGGGCACTCGGTCGCGTATCTTTCGCCGGCGCAGGTCCGCGTCAAGGATCATCGCGAACTCGTAGGCTGGCCCGAAGCAGCTCGCGCCGCCTGCGGCCCCGATCACGATCGGCCCGGGGTCGGCAATGAATTTCTCGTATTCCTCCCAGGCCTTCAGCGCATGCGCGTGCGTGCAGATCGATTGGGTGAATCCGCCGGGCCCAAGGCCGGGTACCTCGTCGAATGCAAGTCGCGGTCCGGTGGCGATCACCAGGTAGTCGTAGGCGAGTTCGAGTCCACCGCGCAGCCGCAACGTGCGCGACGTTGCATCGATTTGCGTGACTTCATCCTCGTGCCATTCGATGCCCTTGGAGGCCAGGGGTTGATTCATGGCCACGCGCGTGTCCTTGCACTGACGCCAGCCCACGGCGATCCACGGGTTGGAGGGCGTGAATTCGAAGTAAGGGGATGAGCCGATCAGCGTCACGCGATGAGCCTTGCCCAGCTTCTTCCGCAGCTCGTAGGCACAGGGCACGCCGCCGATACCCGCGCCGACCACGATGACATGTGCCATGACTACTCCTGTGGCGCCGCAGGCGCCTCTTGCCTCTTGAGATAGGCGTAATAGATGACCGGAATGACGAGCAGGGTGAGCAACGTCGAGATGAGGATGCCGAAAATGAGCGACACAGCGAGCCCGTTGAATATCGGGTCGTCGAGGATGAAGAACGCGCCGATCATGGCGGCGAGACCGGTGAGCGCGATGGGCTTGGCGCGTACCACGCCCGCGTTCAGCACCGCGTCTTCCAGGGGGCGACCCGAGCGGATTTCGGCGTCGATGAAATCGACCAGCAGTATCGAATTGCGCACGATGATGCCGGCCAGCGCGATCATGCCGATCATCGAGGTGGCGGTGAATTGCGCGCCGAGCAACGCATGGCCCGGCATCACGCCGATGATGGTGAGTGGTATGGGCGCCATGATGATGAGCGGCAGCACATACGAGCCGAATTGCGCGACGACCAGCAGATAGATGAGCACCAGTCCGACGGCGTACGCCGCGCCCATGTCGCGGAAGGTCTCGTAGGTGATCTGCCACTCGCCATCCCACTTGATCGCCGCGCGGCTCGTCGAATCCGGCTGGCGGATGAAATGCTGGTCGATGATCATGCCGCCCGGAGGGGTGCTGCGCATGTCGCTCACCATGCGAAACATTCCATAAAGCGGGCTGTCGAGGTGACCGGTCATGTCGCCGGTCACGTAAACCACCGGCAGGAGATCCTTGTGGTAGATAGCCTGATCGGCCGCCGTCTCGACGACGTCCACGAGTTCGGACAAGGGTACGGTCCCGCCACTGCCCGTGCGCACTTCGAGCGACAAGGCTGTCGCCAGGTCGGCTTTGTCAGCCACCGAAAAGCCGACGCGGATGGGAATCGCGTGGCGCTCGCGGCCCAACCTGGCATAAGTGGCGTCCACACCTGAGAGCGCTGCGGCCACGGTCTCGGTGATCTGCCGTTGCGACACGCCCCACTGCGCCGCCTTCTGCCGATCCGGCCGGACGATCAAGCGCCGTTGTTCCGCTTCCATGCTGTCATCCACTCCCGAGATATCCGGAGTCGCATCGAAGACCTCGCGGACCGCGGCGGCTATCCGAAGCTGCTCGGCGCGAGTCGGCCCGTAGACTTCCGCGACCAGCGGGGCCAGCACCGGCGGACCCGGCGGCACTTCCACGACCTGCACCGAGGCACGATGTCGTCGACCGATGGCGGCGAGCTCGGGCTGAACGGCGAGGGCGATCTCGTGGCTCTGGCGGGATCGTTCATGTTTGCCCACCAGGTTGACCTGCAGATCGCCGAGCTCGGGGCTTGCACGTAGATAGTACTGACGTACGAGTCCGTTGAAGTTGATCGGGGCGGCCGTGCCCGCGTAGGCCTGGTAGTCGCTGACTTCCGGAACCCGGCGCACCACCTGCGCAAGCTCGTCGAGAACCCGGGCGGTGGTCTCGACCGTCGTCCCCTCCGGCAGGTTCACGATGACCTGGAACTCCGACTTGTTGTCGAAGGGCAGCATCTTCATTACCACGAGCCTCGCGGCCACCAGCAGCATCGCGATCACGATGGCGGCCGCGACTCCGCCGTACATCCAATGGCGACGAGGACGCGAATCGCGGCCCAGAAACGGTCGCAGCAGGCGTTCGAAAATCCGGCGAAGCCAGGAGCTCTCCGATTCCGAGCCATGAACCTGCGCGCCCAGCAGCTTCCGGCACATCCACGGCGTGAACACCAGCGCGATGGCGAGCGAGATCAGCATCCCCATGCTGGCGTTGATGGGGATGGGACTCATGTAGGGACCCATCAATCCGCTGACGAACGCCATCGGCAGCAGCGCCGCGATGACCGTGAAGGTGGCGAGAATGGTGGGCCCACCGACTTCGTCCACCGCGCGAGCGATCACCGACGTGAGTGGTGCGCCGCGATTGCCGCTCAGCGATCGGTGCCGATGGATGTTTTCGACCACGACGATCGCATCGTCCACCAGGATGCCGATGGAGAAGATCAATGCGAACAGGGAAACGCGATTGATCGTGAATCCCCAGGCCCACGAGGCAAACAAGGTGGCGGACAGCGTCACCAGGATGGCCGCGCCCACGACGATCGCTTCGCGCCCACCCATGGTCAGGATCACCAGCAGGACCACGGAGGCGGTGGCGAACAACAGCTTCTGGATCAGCTTCGTCGCCTTGTCATTCGCCGTCTCGCCGTAGTTGCGCGTGACCGTGGTCTCGATGCCCTCGGGAATGAAGGTGCCACGCAGCTGCTCGACACGGCGCAAGACCCGATCGGCCACGTCGATGGAATTCTCGCCGGGCTTCTTCGAGATCGCGATCGTCACTGCCGGGGCGTTCGCCACCGGGCGTGTGGCGGCGGATCCGGCGCCGGTGCCGAACCACATGAAGGAGTCCGGCTGCGCCGAGCCCAGGACGACGGTGGCGACATCTTCGAGGAATACCGGCTTGCCATCTTGCGCGCTCACCACGAGGTTGGCGACGTCGGCTCGATCGGCGAGAAAGGTGCCTGCATCGACGGGAACGACGAAGTCGTCACCGATGACGTTGCCGGCGTGCGTGACGACGTTGGACGCCGCGAGCGCGCGGATCAGCTCATCGGTAGTGAGGCCGAACCCCGAGAGCTTCTGGGCGTCGAGCTGCACGTGCACCACGCTTTGCCGGTCTCCCACGGTGTAGACATTGCGCGTGCCAGGCACGCGCTTGATCTCCGTTTCGATGGAGCGCGCCACCTGGCCGATTTCATGGGTGCCGCGGTCGGCATCCGTGGACCACAGGGTGAGCGTGACGATGGGCACGTCATCGATGCCCTTGGGCTTGATCAGCGGCTGAAGCACACCCGCGCCGGGCGGCTGCCAGTCCTGGTTCGAGTAGATGGCGTTGTACAGCCGCACGATGGCATCGTTGCGGGCCTCGCCGACTTCGAATTGCACGCCGAGCACGGCGAGCCCGGGCCGGGACGTCGAGACGATGTGCTCGACGCCCGAGATCTCACCCAATACTTTTTCCATGGGCGACGTCACCAGGTTCTCCACCTGCTCGGCGGAAGCGCCGGGGAAGGCCACGAACACGTTGGCGAACGTGACGTCGATTTGCGGCTCTTCCTCGCGTGGTGTGATCAGCACGGCGAACACGCCGGCCAGCAGGGCCGCCAGCGCGAGCAGCGGCGTGAGCTTGCGCTCCAGGAAAAAAAGCGCGATGCGGCCGCTGATGCCGAGATCAGACGTTGAGTTCGTCATCCGCCCGCGTCCGGGGAACTTTCGGCCAGCGCCAGCGCGGACAGCGGATCGGTCGCGATGCGCTCTCCGGGCTTCAGGCCGGCCAGCACTTCCACCTTGCCATCGAATCGCCGGCCAATGCGCAGCTGTCTCAGCGTGACCTGTCCTTCACTGCCGATCACATACGCCGCGGTGATCTCGCCGCGCTCCACGAGTGATTCCGCCGGTATCAGGAGTCGTTCGGCATCGCCCACCACGAAGGCGACCTTGACGAACATGCCCGGATAAAGATCGGCCGCGTTCTCCGGCAGATCGAGGCGCGCGCGGAAAGTATTGGATGCCGTCGCTTCCGGGAAAATGGTGAGCTTGCTGGCGTCGATGCGACGGCCATCGACGTACACGGCCGCCTTGCGCAAGCGCCGTACCTCGTCGACCATGGACTGCGGAATCTCGACGGCGACACGCAGATACTGCAGCGAAAGCCCGCTCATCAGCGGCGTGCCGGGCCCCACTGTCTCGCCCAATTCCACATTGCGTCGCGTGACCACGCCCGCGTACGGCGCGCGGATCTCGGTATAGGCGACGCCCTCCTGCGCGCTCTGCAGCGCCGCGCGAGCCGCGGCGAGATGCGCGATCGCCGCGTCGCGATTGGCCGTCACCTCATCGAGCGCCGCCTTCGCGACCAGTTTTTTCTCGTACATGGACGCGACGCGATCGAATCTCTGCTTCGCTTCGGTGTCGCGCACGGTGGCTTCGCGCAACGCGGCTTGCGCCTGCAAGAGCCCGGCGCGTTGTTCGGTCGCGCGCAGCCGGACGATGACCGCGCCCGCGGGCACGAAGTCGTTCACGTCGTAGAGGATCTCGGTGACGCGCCCGGATGTCTGCGCGGCGACCGTGCCCTGGTTGACGGCCTCTATTTTCCCGTCGAGGTTGCGCTCCAGGGGTGTGCGCTCGAGCGCGAGCTCGATCGAGTCGATGCCGGGGGCGGCCGTGGCCGGCGGTGAAGGTGGATGATCACCGCATCCTGCCAGCATGAGAACCAGCCATGGGGCCACCCCGCGCATGTCAGTGAAACGCCGAGCCGGGCCGGACACCTGCTTTCTTGAGAATCATGGCCATGGGGCAGATTCCCGTGAAAGCGGCCTGGAACAGGTTGAGGCCGACGAAGGCCGTCAGCAGGAACCAGTAGGGCCCGAAGTAATAGGCGAGCACCAGGCTTCCCAGAATCATGGCGCCCGCGAAGGCGAGAACGATGCGATCGATGGACATGTCGGTTTCCTCGTTGATGGGCGGCAAACAATTCTCGGAAACGAGGCGAGCGGGCACATCCGTAGTGCCGGCAGGCCGAATGCGTAACACTCCGGATGTGAGTGGCTAGCGCGTCTGCCATCGTCGGGCCATGGATCCGCATTCCGCCAAGGGCACCATCGGCACGCGGTTCGTCGCCGATCCTGAGGTGCGCGAAACGCTGTTTGCGATCTGCAAGCCCGACGGTGATGCGCGCCAGGTGGCTTGAAGAGGTTATTTCTGATTGGCAGGAACCGGCTCCGCGCAGGGCACGGAGCATCCAATTGCCGAGCAGATGGAACGGGGAGGTGTGCTGCACCATTCGACGGCTATGCCGCCCCGTTCCACTCTCACGATCATGGCGGTCGTTTCCACGACTTCATGGGCGGACTCGTTGCCCAGGATGAACAGGTCCAGCTGCACCTCCACGGGCAGTTCCGCGGAAGTCTCGATGAACGCGCCGCTCGAGCTGATATCACGGATTTTTCCCGCGCCCGTGATGCCGGTGCCGGTCGAGAAGCGGACATGCGCCTTGCAGCGAATCCTCTCTCCCCAGCGGTGGTCGATTTGAGCATCGTCACGCGGGCTGGCGGGTGCGTCATCGTTGGTCCGCGGCATCGGAAGACCCCAAGCTCCGGATTCCTGGCACTGATTGTGACCGCATGACCACTGTGGAACATTCGGTAATTTGCGCGCCGAATGCGTGCTCTTACTGACTCGTACCAGTGGCGCCCGATGCCCGAGCCCACGTGTGGATCATTCAACTTGTTCAGTCAGCTCGGGCGGAGCATGCCGCAGCTACCTGGCCGCCCGCACGTGCACGCGAACGCCTTCTGTGACCGCGTCACTGGGGTATTCGATGACTTCGGCTCCGGGGTCGAGGCCACTCTGCACGGTCGCGAACTCCGCTCCTCTCTGCCCGATGAGCACCGGCGTCGCGTGAGCGCGTCCATCGATCACGCGGTATGCGGCCCAGCTGGTTCCTTGTCGAAACAGGGCCGACAAGGGGACCAGCAGCGAGTCCTCCTCGCGCGCGATCTCGATGACCGCATCGACGCGGTAACCGTCGCCAATCCGGTTCAGTGCCATCGCGTTGGGCAATAGATCGACGAGTACGTCGACACGTTGTTCTTCGATGCCGAGCGCCGAGATCTTCGTGTATCCGGACGGCTCGATCCGCCGTACGCGACCTGCGAGCCGCACACCGCCGGCGTCGAGGTCCACGAAGGCGTTCTGGGGTATCCGGGTCGCTTCGGTCGAAAGCACGTCGATTCTGGCTTCGAGGCGCCTGACATCCGCGATCTCAAGGATGGGCGCGCCGACACCTACCGCCGCTTCGCTTTCCTGCCGCACCGCGAGCACCACGCCATTCACCGGCGCCAGCAGCGGCCAGGAGTTTCCCTTCGACGCGGCGGCGTCCACACCGCCCTGGCGCAACGCGGCGCGCGCCTGCTGCAGATCGTGCTCGGCGGCATCGGCTTCGAAGCGCGCGGCCTCGGCGTCCTTGCGGCGCAGGTCGAGCGTGAGGGCCGAGCGTTCGCGCTCGGTTTGCGAGGAAAACCCCTGGGCACCAAGTTCCTCGAGGCGGCGATGCTCGCTTTCGGCTTGCGCGGCGGCGGCCTCACTCTGCCGGACCACGGAGCGCGCGCGGGACGCTCTTGCCGCGGTCGACTCGATCTGCGCGGCGAGCTCTGACCGCGTTCGCGCGTCCAGCATCTGGGCCGCATTGGGAAGGATGACCGCCACCGTTTCTCCGCGGCTGACGGGGTCACCCGCGCGCAGCGCAGGCCGGAGCAGCAGTCCCGCTACGGGGGTGGTGACCACGTAACGATCCCGGACGCGCGTGATGCCGTCTTCCTCGATGGCCAGCGTGAATGTGCCGCGAGAGATTCGTGCGGTCTCGACGGGTACCGGCGAAGGACTGAACATCCAGGCGAGCCCGCCGCCAATCAGCAGCGTCGCCGCGGTTCCGACTACCCATTTCGCATGTTTCATATCAATCCCGTGTTTTGAGAACGCCGATCAGGTCCAGCTGATCGATGCGGCGCCGAACGATCAGAGAGGTGGCAACGCCCGCGGCCAGCATCACGGTGCCGGCCAGCGCATAAGTGCCGCCGTCCACCACCAGCGGAATCCGGAATTCCTCGGAGCTGATGAGATCGAGGATGAATGCCGCGAGCGCATGGCCGATCAGGAACCCGATGGGCAGCGCGATCAGCATCTGCACCAGCAATTGACCCAGCAAGGTCCACGACACTTCCGCCCGCGTGAATCCCATGACGCGCAGGGTAGCCAGCTCCCACGATTGTTCGGCGAGCGTGATGCGCGCGCTGTTGTAGACGACGCCGACCGCGATGCAGGTGGCGAAGACGGAAAGGATCGTGGCGAACATGAGCAGGTTGTGCTGCGAGGTGGCGCGGAAGTTGGCCACCATGCGCCGCTTGTCGCCGGCGGCGGCAATGCCCGGCGTATTTCGCACGGCCTCGAAGAAGTGCGCATCCTGCGCGGCATCCACGCGCACACGCGCGAAGTTGAAAGTGTCGCCCTCGCCAACCAATCGCGCCGCATCCCGGCGCGTGACGTAGCCATACATGCCCATGAGATCGCCCGACTCCGCGGAGATCACCAGATGCGTGGCACGCCGTGTTCCCTCGATGGGTTCGACCTCTATGCGATCGCCCACACGAACGCCGAGCACGCGCGCCAGCCGGTCGTTGATGACCAGCGAGCCGTTCGTCAATGGCAAGTCGCGTCCCTGTGCGTCCTGCACGCGGCGCAGCCGCGCGTCCGGGTCAAGACCGAGAAGTGCGGATCGGTACTCCGTTGCGCCGTGACGCAGGCGCACCGGAACGGTTCGAGCCGCCTCCGCCATCAACACGCCAGGCAGCCGGCGGATCTCCGCGAACGCACCGATCGCCTTGGGCTCATTGAGCGCCAGCAAGACGTCGGCGCGATCGCGGCGGAAGAGTTCGGAATCGACGAGTTCGGCGAATGCGTCGCCCCACCAGGTGCCGGCGATGATGATGGCCGCGGAGCTGGCGATGCCGAGCGTCGTGAGTGAAGTACGCAGAGGTCTTCGCTCGATTTCACGAACCACCATGCGCGCAGGAGCAGGGAGCAGGGCGCCCAGTCGCAGGCGATCCAGAAACGTGCGATGGAAATGAGGCGCGGCGGGTGGTCGCATCGCTTCGGCGGCCGGAAGGCGCATGACGGCGCGCACGGCGCTGAATGTCGCCACCACTCCGGACACCACGGCCAGCAGCACCGCGGACGCACCCACCCATCCCACGATGGCAAAGTGAAAATCCGGAAACGAGAACACGCGCGCGTACAGGCCGGTCATCCACCGGCCGAAGAAATAGCCCACCGCCACTCCGAGCACCACGCCAAACAGCACGGTGACGGAGGTGAATGCGAAGTAGTGAGCGCCGATGGTGCCGTTGCCGTATCCCATGGCCTTCAATGCCGCGATCTGGGTGCGCTCGGTGGCGATGTGCCGGGACAGGAGCACGTGCAACAGAAATATCGCCACCGCGAGAAATACCGACGGCAATACGGTACCGAACACCCGCTGCTCCTCGATTTCCTGGGTCAGCATCTTGTGCGACAGCTGGTCCTTGCGGGCGTAGGCGCCCGCAGCTCCGTAGTTCGCGAGCGCCTTGTCCACTGCGGTGATGATCGATCGCTCGTCGCCGTGGGCGCCGAGGCGCAACGACAGCAGGTTGAAGGCGCCCTTCAGGTCATAAGCAGAAGCGAGGCGGTTCTCTGGCATCCACAACACGCCGAAGCGCGTGTCGTCGGCAAATCCGCCTTGCGACGCCGCGAAGATGTAGGCGGGTGACAGGGCGATGCCGCGCACCGTCACGGCCTGTTGGCGGCCATTCATCAGCACGGAGAGCCGTTGACCTGGCTGAATGCCACGAGCGCGCGCGAAGGATTGGCTGATGAGGACGCCGGAATCGTCGTCAGGTTCGACCCAGCGACCCCTGGCGAGGACCACGCGGTTCATGCCCGAGTCGGGGTCACGAGGCAACGAGACGATCTGGCCCGTCATCAGGTCGGACTCGCCGGGGATCGTGATGGTCGTCGCGGCGACGATGGAAGGGTCGAGATCGAGTACACCGGGCAGGCTGCGAAGCCGGGTGACGATCGCGCGGGGTGCGCGGCGCACGGGCGCGAACACGTGCGCAAAGCGCGCCGATTCGTAGTATCCGTCGCGAAGCGCTGCCAGCGAGGCGTGCGCGGACAGGGAACCGATGTACCCGCCGATGCCGCTGGCCACGACGAGCGCGATCGTGATCACCTGCGATTTGAGGCGCCACAGATCCCGGAGCAATTTGCGATTGAGCGGCCTCACCACTGCAACTCGGCGGGCGTGAGGCGGTGACTGTTGACTTCGGATGCCGCGAGCCGGCCATCGGCAAGCTTCAGGACGCGATGCGCCATCGCGGAGATGGTCGCATTGTGCGTGATGACGATGGTGGTAGTGGCCAGTTCTTCGTTGGCGCGGGCCAGCGCCTCGAGTACGAGGCGTCCAGTCTCGATGTCGAGCGCGCCGGTCGGCTCATCGCATAGCAGACACTCGGGTCGTTTGGCCAGCGCGCGCGCTATGGCTACCCGCTGCTGTTCGCCACCGGACAATTGCGCGGGGAAATGATCCAGTCGTGCCGAAAGGCCGACGATGTTCAGCGCATCCTCCGGCGTCATCGGGTTCGGAACGAGGTCGGTGACGAGTTCGACGTTCTCGCGTGCGGTCAGGCTGGGGATCAGGTTGTAGAACTGGAACACGAATCCGACGTGCTCGCGGCGGTAGCGGGTGAGTTCCTTCTCGCTGGCGTGCGAGAGATCGTGATCGCGCCAGCGGACGCTGCCCGAGGTGGGCACATCCAGGCCACCCAGTATGTTGAGCAGCGTCGATTTGCCGCTGCCCGAAGGCCCCAGCATCACGACGAATTCACCCGCGCCGACGTCGAAGGTCACACCGCGCAGAGCCTGAACGGTGACCTCACCGGCCTGGTAGACCTTTGTAAGGCCCTGCGCCGAAAAGACCGGGGATCCTGACATCGCAGCCGGAAACTCAGGCACTGGTTTCGCGCGCCTGTATGTCGATGAAGTGCCGGACGTTTGCCATGATTGGGCCCCTGGGCGAGTGCTGCGGACGCTAAATCAAGCGGCGCCGGCCCGAAGCCGTGGGAATGCGGAGGGGTATGCGGTCTATTCCGTATATGGCGCGTGCCAGCCCCTTGTTAGAAAGACAGGATGAGGCGCCATGACATGATGAAAGCTCTTCGACAGGTTGCCTGGCTGCTTGCGCTGCTTCCGATAGTGGCAGTCGGCGCGGAGTCCACGAAGCTCGAGCTCAACGACGTGTTGCGCGCAAAGGCCGACGCGGTGCGTGGAGCAGGGCTGTTCGGGCAGTGCTCGGGCTGCCACGGGGTGGAGGGTAATGGCGATACCAATGGATCAACGCCCCGGATCGCCGGGCAGCACTATCGAGTGATCGCCAAGCAGCTCGTGGATTTCCGACACGGCAAGCGGTGGGATTTCCGCATGGAAGGCATGGCAGACCAGCATCATCTGGCGACGCCCGCGGACATAGCCGACGTGGCCGTGTATGTGGCCGGACTGACCCGAGCGGGGGCCAGGGGCATTGGCAGCGGAGAATTCGCCGAGGAGGGGCGGCGCATCTACGACGCCCATTGCCAAGCCTGCCACGGCCGGGATGGCGACGGTGACCCTTCACGCGGCGTGCCGCGACTGGGCGGGCAGCACTACGGCTATCTCATGCGACAGATGTACGACGCG
>JAQSWD010000191.1 GCA_029266835.1 Steroidobacteraceae bacterium | reverse complement strand
CCCTCCGCGAACGCGCGTTCGATCAGCTGCTGCGCGCGTCCGTCCTCGATCATCTGCTTCGGTCCGTACCAGGCGTTGTGCAGGAAATACACGACGGGGTAACGCTGCTTCGACTTCGCATACCCGGGCGGCAGCAAGACTCTGATGGCCCGCTCGGGATTGAGGCCAATCCGGTTGTCGCGCAGAACGGTGGACGTGAACGGTTCATTGGCGACGGTGAGGTGCGGTGGCGCGGGATCACGCGCCAGCGCCGGCGGCGCGACCAAGGTACCAGCGACGAGCAGGCCGGCGACAAGCAGCAAGGCATTCTTCGACAACATGAGTGCACTCCGGAATTGTTCAGTCATACATGCTGATCGCGCGCCAGATCTGCGGCATTCCGCGCTCAGGCCGCCGCCAGATCAGGATTCCCTTGCCCAGGCTCACGCCCGACCACTCGTTCATCTTCCAGGTGACGACGCCGCTCGAGTACTCGACGACGTAGTCACCGAGGTCGTCCACCTGGTGCGTCCGCAAGTCCAGCTTCTCGAAGACGGGCAGGGCCCGCGCGTGCCTTTCGAAATACTCATCGAGCGCCTGGCGACCGGAGACGACCGTGCCCTGATTGGAGAGCACGATGCCGTCGTCGGCGTAGATCAGTGCCCAGGTTTTCCCGTCATGCTGCGCGATCGCCGACTCCTCGAGCTTTTGCAGTGCGGCGAGTTCGAGCCGGATGCCGGCCACCACCGGCGCGCGTGCCTGAAGCGCCAGGTGCACGGAGGGGACGTCCGGAAAGCGCAGTTGGTCCGCGAACTTCGGCATCTCGTCGTGGTTCCAGGCCGCCGTGTGCAGTCGCAATGTGCCACTCGTGCCGGGTGATTTTTCCCAGAGGTCCAGGTACTTGCCCGTGAACGTGTGGGTCGCCGAGTCCCGCGCCGTCAGCGTCATCGTGAATCTGCCGATCTCCATCACTCGCTGCCCGAGGTCCGCGACCTCGAGGGGCGTCCGCTCGTACGCACGGACCGTGAATCGCTTCAGGAACGCCTGGTAGTAGGTGGCGGCGTCGGCCTTTCCGAAAATGCTCTTCTGGTAGGCCGGCATCAGCCGCACGGAATCCGCCAGGGGCCGGACGGCGTCCTCCGGCATTCCGCGCAGATAGGCGCCGGTTATCGCCGTTCGATAAGCGTCCAGCGCGGCGCGGTGTTCGCGCGCCACCTCAAGCGGTTCGGCGGCGGCAGTCACAGCGCCAGTGGCAAGGCTCGCGACAAGCGAGGCGGCGAGAAGAATCGGACTCAGGTGTTTCATGGCGCCCGAAACTATCGATTCGCGCGATTCGGTCGTCCGATCCGTTCGGCTGAGACGTTCTGACCCCGCCGGGCCCGTGGAAACCCCTCCACCAACCGGCTAGGCTCAGCCCGAATGACCACTCTCCAAAGCTCGTTCTACGCGGCCGCCATCATCAGCTGCCTGCTCTGCGCGTTCGTGGTCGGCGGCAACCGCGCACCAAAGCGGTTCAAATATCTCGTGGTGTACCTGGTACTGGAATCGCTGCGGTACGCATTCCAGTGGCTGATGATCCAGCCCGCGGCGCCGGCCAAGTCCTTGTGGCTGGGGCTGCTTTTCGTGTCTTCATTCCTGGTCGCGCCCGCGCTGTGGATGTTCGCGCGCGAGATCGCCGAAGAACGGACGCCGTCGCTGCGAGAACTGCGCGGGCCGCACCTGGCGGTAATCCTGGCAGGCGCGCTGTTGACGATGCCGCTGCTGCTGCGTACGCACCTGGGCACCACCTACGACAATCCGGACGACATCGCCACGCCGCTGCACAGCCTGTTCATCCATACGACCATGCTCGCGGGCGTCTGCCTGTTTCTCTGCCAGGTGCCTTACTACCTGACCGCCTGCCTGCGGCTGCTCGGCAATCACGTCGCCCTTTCCAAGGCCATGTTCTCCGTGGTCGAACCCAGTTCGTTGAATACGCTGCGGCTGCTGATCTTCATCGTCTGCACGAACTGGCTGGTGGGCCTGCTGCGTGCGTTGTATTGCCTGACGCTGGGCGCCGATAACGGCATCGGCATCGTGTTCTGCGCGCTCGAGGTTGGCGTTACCGCCGCGGTGGTGTTCGCGCTGATGCGCCGGACGACGACCTTCAGCATCGAAGACCGTGCGCTGGCGCAGGAGATCGCAGTCTCGACCAAGTACGCACGCTCGGCGCTCGACGTGCCGGCCCGCTCGCGCATCCGGCGCAAGCTCGCGGAAGCCATGAGCTCGGGCCGCCTGCATCGCGACAGCAGCGTGACGCTTCGTGCGCTCTGCGAGTCGCTGAAGGAGAACCCGCACTACGTGTCACAGGTCATCAACCAGGATCTCGAGACCAACTTCTACGACCTCATCAAGAAGCATCGCGTCGAGGATGCGATGAACGCGCTGGTCACCGAGCCGGAGAAATCCGTGCTCGACATCGCGCTGGATGTGGGCTTCAACTCCAAGTCCACGTTCAATGCGGCATTTCGCCAGCACGCCGGCATGACGCCGCGCGAGTTCCGGGCGTCACGAAGGAATGTTCAGGAGCCCGCGCAGTTTCACTGAGCGGAGCTGGATCGCGCCGGCCAAGCGTCCCGGCCGATCGGGTCGGACGATCTGTGGGCGCGTGACGTCGATGCTGCTTCCCGAAGCCGTCGCAGCGACGGCCTACCGTGAGGCAAGCCGAATGACATTCCCGAAATCGAGCGCCTGGCTGCTTGGTGCGCTCTCCACGGCCCTGCTCGTTCAATCTGCGGCCAATGCAGACGACACCGCGAAGCCGGCCCATCCCTTCGCCCGGTTCCTCGGCGAATGGACACTCAAGGATGATGCCTGGTCGCAGAACTGGGGTGGGGGCAGCGAGGACATCAAAATCCCCAATCACCACACGCAATGCAGGGCCATCAATACGTCTAACACGGTGCTTTGCGTCGTCGATACGCCGCCCGCCGGGCACATCCTGTGGGCTTTCAACCCGGTGCAGAAGGTCGTGCACCACCTGTCCAGCTTCGGCGAGGTGCGTATCGGCACGGGGCAGGGCACGCTCAACGACAGGGGCGACCTCCGGTTGAAGGTGTCGTTCGAAGGTGAGGCGCCGGGGACTTACCGCATTTACGACTATGTCTGGGTAAGCCCCGACGAATACGACATGAAGTCGGTGCAGTACGACGCCGGCGGCAGGGCGACCGGGCTCTTCTACGGTGGAACGTTCGTTCGCAAATAGTTAGTCTGGCGCGCAGATCGGGTGAAAAATGCCATTTCGGATTGGCTGCTCCACGTACTGGAAGTGGCATCAGCGGCATTTTGTTGTGGCCAGGGATACGCAAAGCGAACTCGGACACTGGCGAATTCGGTATGCCGATCGTCGCGGCCAGCCCCCTAGAATGGCCGCGTCACGAACATCGATTCAATGAAGGGGGTTTCATGGCCGATTCGACGAAACGCGCAGGACTCACCCGGCGCGAAGCGCTGATCCTTTCTTCCACCGCAGGCGTCGGCGCCGCGGCGAGCGGCTTCGCCGCGGCATCGGACAGCGTCAAGACCGCGGCGCACCAGGGCCCGGGAAACCTGACCACGCCGCGTTCCGCCATCGCGAAAACGCAGTACGGCAAAGTGCGCGGGTTTCTGGATGGCGGCGTCTTCACCTTCAAGGGCGTGCCTTACGGGCAGACAACCGCCGGCGAGAACCGCTGGCTTCCCGCGAAGGCGCCGACTCCGTGGACACATGAATACCCCGCGCTGGTCTACGGCGCGAACTGCCCGCAGAACCTGCATCCCTGGACCAGCATCGAACAGACCTTCATCCAGGACTGGGACGACGGCTGGCAGAGCGAGGACATGCTCAAGCTCAATATCTGGACGTCGTCCCTGAGCGGCAAGCGTCCGGTGATGGTCTATTTCCACGG
>JAQSWD010000004.1 GCA_029266835.1 Steroidobacteraceae bacterium | reverse complement strand
CAAACATGCGCCCCCGGCATTCGTGCTCGATGCGCTGCGGGCCAACCTGTCGAAACTGGATAGTTACCCGGTGACCGCCGGTCTGCCGGAAACGCGCCAGGCCATCGCGGAGTGGTTGCAGCGGCGCTTCGACGTGAAGGTGTCGCCGGACACGATGGTGTTGCCGGTGAACGGCACGCGCGAAGCCCTGTTCTCGTTCGTCCAGGCCGTCGTGGACACGTCGGCCAGCGTGGCGCCCGTGGTGGCCATGCCGAACCCGTTCTACCAGATCTACGAAGGCGCGGCTTTGCTCGCCGGAGCCGAACCGGTGTTCATCAACACCTTTGCGGATATGCGTTTTCAGCCCGACCTCGACGCGGTGCCCGCCGAAACCTGGAAACGCTGCCACTGCTGCAGGCGGCACTGGCCAGCGGGCACTCGAACTACGAGCGCTGCGTGGTGTTCCACTCGTTGTCCAAGCGCTCGAGCGTGCCGGGGCTGCGTTCGGGGTTCGTGGCGGGCGATCCGGCGCTCATCAAGCCCTACCTGCTTTATCGCACCTATCATGGCTGCGCCATGCCCGTGCCCACGCAGCTGGCGTCGATCGCGGCGTGGAACGACGACGCGCACGCCGCGCAGAACCGCGCCCTGTATCGCGAGAAATATGCGCGCGTGGTGCCCATCCTTGCCCCGGTGCTCGACGTGGCAGAACCCGATGGGGGGTTCTACCTGTGGCCGGACGTCGGCCGCGACGACGAAGTCTTCACGCGCGAGCTGTTCGCCGCGCAGAATCTGACCATATTGCCCGGCAGCTACCTGGCGCGTGACACGCGCTCCGGTAACCCGGGCAAGCAAAGAGTGCGCATCTCGCTGGTCGCGCCGGTGGACGAATGTGTCGCCGCCGCGCAGCGTATCCGCGCCTTTCTGACACAGTAGATAGTTTCACCGGAGCATATCCCCTTGACCGACCTCACCACCCTGGCCGCCACCATCGACGAGGCCTTTGAACGCCGCGTGGAACTCAACGCGAAGAATTCGCCGCCCGCGGTGCGTCATGCCATCGAGGAATGCATCGAACTGCTCGACTCGGGCGAGGCGCGCGTGGCCGAGAAGAAGGACGGCCAGTGGCAGGTGAACCAATACCTCAAGAAGGCCGTGCTGCTGTACTTCCGCACGCATGACAACGAGGTGATGGACGCGGGCTATACGCGCTTCTTCGACAAGGTGCCGCTGAAGTATGCGGCGCGCGGCCAGGGCGATGACGGCGCCTCCCTGCGCAGCGGCGGCGCGCGCGTGGTGCCCCCCGCCGTGGCCCGGCGTGGTTCCTACATTGCCGCCAACACCGTACTGATGCCGAGCTACGTGAACATCGGCGCGTACGTGGACTCCGGCACCATGGTCGATACCTGGGCCACGGTCGGTTCCTGTGCGCAGATCGGCAAGAACGTGCACCTGTCGGGCGGCGTGGGCATCGGCGGCGTGCTCGAGCCGCTGCAGGCTTCGCCCACCATCATCGAGGACAATTGTTTCATCGGCGCGCGTTCCGAAGTCGTCGAGGGCGTGATCGTCGAGGAAGGCTCGGTGATCAGCATGGGCGTCTATATCGGGCAGAGCACGCGCATTTATGATCGCGCCACGGGTCAGATCCTGCAGGGCCGCATCCCGGCGGGTTCAGTGGTGGTGTCGGGCAACCTGCCCTCGTCCGACGGCAAGTACTCGTTGTATTGCGCCGTCATCGTCAAACGCGTCGACGCGCAGACGCGCGCGAAGACCTCGATCAACGAGTTGCTGCGCGCCGAGTGACACGCACCGGCTTCAGGGCCGCCGCGTTGCCGGCTCGCCGGCTCGCCAACCAGCGCCTGTCGCGGACTACGTTCTCCCGGCCCGCGGACGTGGTCGCATGGTTCGGCGCGGTCCAGGCGCAGGATTACCTCGGCGCGCTCTGGGCTTTGCGACGCCGGCTGCGACGCGGCACCGAGGCGACCATCGAGGCCGCACTCGCGCAGCGCACGCTGATCCGATGCTGGCCGATGCGGGGCACGTTGCACTTCGTCGCCGCCGAGGACGCGCGCTGGATCACCCGCCTGCTTGCGCCTCGTGTCCTCGCGCGTACTTCCGGGTTCATGAAACGTACGCTCGATCTCGACGCAACGGTAGCGGCGCGCGCACGCGATGTGGTCACCCGCGCGCTCGAAGGTGGGCGGCGACTGGATCGTGCAGGCATTTACGAGGCGCTCGAGGCCGGCAAGATCCGCTGTGGCGGCATGCGCGGCCAGCACATCCTGTTGTGGCTCGCGATGGATGGCACGTTGTGCCAGACCGGGAGAATCGGCCGTCAGCATGCGTTCGCATTGCTGGACGAATGGCTACCCGAGTCGCGAGTCCTCACGGGCCAGGCCGCATTCGCAGAACTCGCGCGCCGCTACTTCACCAGCCACGGCCCGGCATCCGTGCAGGACTTCGCCTGGTGGGCCGGCATCACACAACGCGATGCGATCATGGCGATCGATGCCGCGGGCGATGCGCTGCGCCGCGAACGGCTCGATGACTGCGATCTCTGGTCAGGCGCGAAGGCGACGCGACCGACGACTGCGCGGAAGCCACAAGTCGCGCTGCTGCCCGCCTTCGACGAGTACACGGTGGCGTACAAGGACCGTACGGCGGTTGGCGGCACCGGGCGCCTCAGCAACCCCATGGCGTTACTGAATCCGCTGGTCATCGTCGACGGGTTGGCCGTCGGCACGTGGCAGCGCAAGCTGCACCGCGAAGGAGCGCGGGTTCGCGTGCGCGCGACACGGACGCTGACACGCGCCGAATGGGCCGCGCTGGAGGATGAGGTGCGGGACTACGGAGAATTCCTTGGCAGCGGCGCGCGACTGGTCCGCCGATGAGTAGATAGTCTCAGGCAAGTCTTTCGATGACCCTCGTCAGCTTCTGCACGCCCGCGCGGATCGCCGCCGGCGGCACCGCGCCGAAGCCCAGCAGCAGCGCATTGCCAGGCGATGGCGAGGCGGCATCGTGGCAGTATGCGGACAGCGCCATGCATTCGATGCCCTGCGCCGCCGCGGCCGCCTGCACCGCTTCGGCGCGAACGCCGATGACGTCCACCACGGCGTGCATGCCCGCGCGCACGGGCCGCAGCCGCAGCGGCGCACCCGAGCGATCGATGGCCCTGCGCAGCGCGTCCAGCCGCTCGCCATAGGCAGCCTGCATGCGGCGCAGATGCCGGGCGTAGTGGCCGCGCGCGATGAATGCCGCCAGCACCCGCTGCTCGAATACTGGCGGATGCAGGTCGGTGGCCAGGCGCGCGGAGAGGAAACCGGAGTGCAGGTCGCGCGGCACGATGAGAAACCCAAGCCGCAACGCGGGAAACAGCGACTTGCTGAAAGAGCCCAGATAGATGACTCGTCCGTCGGGATCCAGCGAGTGGAGGCACGGCAAGGGCTGGCTCTGGTGATGGATGTCGCAGTCGTAGTCGTCTTCCACTATCCAGGCCTGGGCCTCGCGCGCCCAGGACAGCAGCGCCTCGCGGCGCTCAAGGCTCAGGGCCACGCCCAGCGGGAACTGGCAGGATGGCGTGACGAAGGCCAGTCGCGCGTTCCGCACCGGCGCGGCCGCCACCTGCATGCCCTGCTCGTCCACGGGAACGGGCACCACCGTGGCTCCGGCGGACAACAATGCGCCATGTGCACCCGTGTAACCCGGGTCCTCGATCCAGGCCGGCTCTCCGGGATCCAGCAGCAGATGGAAAATGAGATCGAGACCCCGCTGCGCACCGCAGACCACCTGGACCTGCCCGGCATCGCAACGCGTCCCGCGCGATTGCACTTGCTCGGCGATGGCCTCACGCAGCGCCGGCAGTCCGGCAAGCGAGGAGTAGTCGCGGTGCGCGGCGCGCGACGAGCGCAGGCATTCGCGCGTCAGCCGCGCCCAGAGTTGCTGCGGGAACAGGTCGAGCGCCGGCGTGCCCAGGCGGAACGCGCGCGCCACACTGCCCGGTGCGCGGCGATCCGGAGGGCGCGTATTCGACAGTAGATAGCCACGCCGCGAGAAAGGCGGCCGCGTGACCGGTTCGGCCAACGAGCGTGGCGAGGCGAAGCGGCGCTCGGGCACGTCGCGCGAGATGAACACGCCCGATCCACGACGCGCGACCAGATATCCTTCGGCGCGCAACTGCTCCAGCGCCAGCAGCGCGGTATTGCGCGACACGCCGAGCTCGGCGGCCAGTGCGCGTGTCGAGGGAAGCCGCTGATCCACGGCCACGCGACCGTCCACGATGCATTGGCGGATCGACGAGTAGATCTGTTCCTGCAGTGTGCGGCCGGCGTGTCGCTCCAGGAATATGGGCAGGCTCGCGATTCTTGGCATCCATTCCTCCGCCCCGGATTCGCGACCGGGGCGGAGGACAGTATCAGAACAACATCGCGAGACTGATGGCGTTGGCCATGGCCTGGTACCCGGCGTCATTGAGATGCACGCCGTCGGCGTCGTAAGCGGGCAAAGTTCGGGACGGGTTGGAAGGATCACGCACCGCTGCTTCGAAGTCGATGACGCCATCGAAGGCGCGGCTCGTGCGAATCCAGCGGTTCACGGCCTGGCGCTTGGCCTCGTTCTCGGGCGTGCACAGGCCGGGGATGGTGCTCGAGCAGAACGGCGTGAGCGTGGCCACGAACACCTTGATGCCGCGCGCCTTTGCGCGCGCGCCGATCTGCTGAAGCCCCGTGATCATGTCGGCCGCGCTCACGGTTTCGGCCGCGAACTCGGGCTGTCCGAACAGCGGCAGCAGCGCCGGGATCATGATGTCATTGAGCCCGAGTTGCACGATCACACCCTTCACGTTCGACACCGCGAGCACGTCTCGATCGAAACGCGCGGCGGCGCCAGGACCGCAGAAGTCGAAGAGGATGCGGTTGCAGCCGACGCCCTGGTTGATCACCGACAGCCGCGCGCGGCCGGCGTTGAGCCGGTCCGAGAGGCGGTCGGGCCAGGTGCGGTTCTGGTCGACAGTCGACCCGGCACCCTGGGTGATGGAGTCGCCGAAGGCCACCAGCGTGCCCACGCTCTCGGGGGCGACCACTTCCACGGTGGTCAGGTAGAAAGTGGACGGCGTGGCCGTGGCGCCCGGCAGGTCCAGCGCGGCCACCTGGTTACCGCCGTTCACGGCCGTGACGTACGCGGTGCGCATGGTCAGCTCGTGGTACGTCGCCGGCTCGGTGATTCCGGGTAGATAGACGCTGACGGCGAGATCGCCGTCGGCCGGCACGTCGAAGTCAAGCGCGTCGCTGAGCGCCACGGCGCCGGCCGGAATCAGGATGGAGGACTGCCCGTTGAACGTCAGTCGCCGCCCGCCCGGATATACGGCGGCGCCGGCATCGTGCCGCGCCAGCTGCGCCGCGCCCACGCGCAGCGGCTCGACACCGAACACATTGGACAGGCGCACGCGGACCTTGCGGCCGCCGATGCTGGTGTGCACCACGTGGCGTACGGTCTGGTTCTCGAAAGCGGTGCTGCGGTTGGCGCCGAACAACTCGTCGATGGTGTAAGGCCCTGGCGCAATCTGCGCCGAGCTCCAAGTGGCCACCCAGCGCGCGTCTTCGCCACCCTGGCCAGCCCCGCCCGCCGTGGCCAGCTCGACCTGCGCCCGCGCCTGGCTGGCGAGGCCCAGCGCCACGGTCAGCGCGACGATCCATCCCTTGCTCTTGAACATGTCCATGTGACTCTCCTGTGCGTGGATACCGAGAGTCTGCGAAGCGATGCCGCGCGCCGGTAGAACCACTTTGGCGCAATCACATGGTGCCGGCGCGAGATCGGGACGCCCACCCTAGCTACTTGCGCCGATTGCGCCGTGAATCGCGCGCCGCCGAGCGCCGACGCCGCGCAGCTGCGCCGCCGACCCGGCAGACGCGCATCCGAGAGTGCCGGCGGTGCGATGAACCCGCCTGGCCCGGCGCTCAGAAGTTCACGGTGACCGAGGCGACGAACGACGTGCCGACGTCGTACTTGTTGTAGTACACGACGTTTCCACCGCGCTCCTGGAATTCCTTGTAGCTCCTGCCCAGCAGGTTGCGCGCCTCGAACTTGGCTTCGACCTCCTGCTGGAACATCGTGAGGCCCTGGCGCAGCACCACGTCCACGCGCAGGCCTGGCGACTCATATATATCAGGCAGACCCGCGGCGCCGCGGCTGGTGACGCGATCGCTCGCATACGAGAGAAGTATGGTCTGTTGCGACAGGTTGCCCGTCTGTTCCAGACCCAACTGCAGGTTGACGAGGTGATCGGACTGCCCCGTGAGCTGGCTGCCGTCGCGGAAGAAATTGCTGGCAGGCTGGAGCGTCGTGCCGAAGACCGCGACGGTGTCGCCCGGATCGACGCCGATCTTCGAGTCGGTGAAGGTGTAGTTGCCGATCACGACGGCGCGCCGCGAAGCCCAGAAGGCGGAGTCCGACCACGTGTCCAACGCGAAATATTTCTGCAGTTCGACCTCGGCGCCATGGAGAGTGGCCACGGGCGCGTTGGCGAAGCTGGTCACCGGCGTGTTGTCGTCGAACCCGGTGAAAGCCTCGATGGGACGGTCTATCTTCTTGTAGAACGCGGCCGCCGAAATCCTCTCCTCCGGCGCGAAGTACCACTCGAAGCGGCTTTCGGCATTGAAGAATTCGCCGTCGACGAGCAACGGGTTGCCGCGGTAGCGGCGGTTGGATTCCGGGTCGAAGTAGCTCTGGAACATCAACTCGCGGAACTGCGGCCGCGAGATGGTCTTCGACGCGTTGAAGCGCAGCTGCATTCCTTCGGGCAACCGCCAGGTGAGCGTCGCACCCGGAAGGATGTAGTCGTTCTCGAGCCGGGTCGCCGCGCCGGAATTCGTCAGCGTGTCGAATACCTGCAGAGGCTGCACCCATTGCTCGGCGCGCTCGTAGCGCGCGCCGATGCTGAGGTCGAACGAATCGCCGAGCCCGGCCTGGGTCTGAAGATAGGCCGCCTCGGTGCGCAGCTCCGCCGTGAAAGCCGGGTCGGATTCGGTGGTCTCCACCAGGCCGATGCCGAATTGCTCGATGACGGCCGGCCCCAGCAGGAAGTCCGGCCGCAGCATCCCCACCGCGCTCGGAAAAGTGGATGGCGCGATGATCTGGAACTCGCGGCGTTCGGAATCGCGCTGGGTCCTGGCGTAGTCGAACCCCACGGTCGCCTTGAATCGCGACGTGAATTCACGCGTCAGATCCAGGCCGGCGGAGGCGACGTTCTCTTCGAGCCTGGAAAACGCCGCGGAGGCGAAGCCCGCCTGTCCGTTGTCGAGACGATTGACGAAGTACGCGCCATAGGGACTGGCTTCCTGGTTGCTGCGTTGATATCCGATGGCGAGTTCGTAGGGCGCGTCGCGCTCGGATTGCGCATACGAAGCGCGCGCGCCGATGGTCACCGGCTCCAGCGGCAGGCTGACGGACACCTGGGTGCCGAGGAGCTCACGCTCGTACCAGGCGGTGGTTTGCTCGAGGAAATCGGCGCCCAGGCGCTGGTTGTTCTCGTGGCCGGCGGCCAGGCTGGTCTGCTTGAGCGTGTCGTGGATGTAGTAGTTGGTCCAGCGCAGCTGGCTGTCGACGCCGAACTCGTACGACAGCCCGAGTACGGCATTGGCCACGACATGGTTGTCGGTCGAAACGCGCTGGTAGTCCTTGTCGATGACCGACAGGTCGAAGCTTCCGGGCGTCTGCTCGAGGATGTCGCGCGTGCGCCATCCGTTGCTGAAGCCTGCCGTGCCGATGAGGCCGAGCCGCGCATCGGAATCACCCACCAGCCAGGCATTGCCGGCGCTGATGTTGGCAGAACCATTGAACGGCACGGCATCGAGCCGTTGCACCAGCACATTGTCGGTCCGCGCGAATTCACTGGCGATCGCGCCCGTGTCGACGGCGCCCGAGCTCATGCGCTGACCACTGGCGAAGAAGGCGGCGAGCGCCGGCGGCGTATCGCGGTTGCCCCGGTCGAATCCCGTCCAGTCGTACTTGCCGCCGTAATAGTCGTAACCGAGATTGCGCGTGGTCTCGCTGTCGCCGCTCATGCCGACGCTCGCGGAAAAGAACGGTGTCTTCGGCGCGGACAGCGTCGTGAGATTGATGACGCCGCCGCCGAACTCACCCGTGAACGAAGGCGAATAGGTCTTCTGCACCAGCGACGAAGCGACGATGTTGGTCGGGAACAGGTCCAGCGGCACGGCGCGGCGCAGCGGTTCGGGGCTGGGCAGCGGAGAACCGTTGAGCAGCGCCAGCGAATACCGGTCACCCAATCCACGCACGAAGACGAAGCCATCGCCGACCACGCTCAGTCCCGTGACGCGGCCCAGCGCTCCGGCGATATCGCCCTCACCCGTGCGGGCGATATCGTCGGTGGACAACACCGAGACGACCTCGGTGGTGGCCTTCTGCACGTTGCGGTCGCGGATCGCGCTGACCGTCACGCCCGGCATGTCGACGTCGATGCCATCCTGGGCCTCTCCCTCCGCCATTTCTCCCGCGCTGGCGTCGTTCGCCGGGCCGGCCGAGTCCTGCGCCGACTGCGCGAGGACCGGGGCCGACGACACCGCCGTCGCGAGCAGCAGCAATTCCAGAATGGGTGACTTCGACATGTGGGACTCCCGGATCAAAGTGCCGGCAGCGACGTGCAGGCCGTGGCGGTGGCATCGAACGTGGCGGTGGCCGAGTTGCAGGTCCAACCCGCATACCAGGTGTCGGTGGCATCGCGCACCGCACCCACGTGGGTAGTCGTGTCGAACTCCGCATCCAGCGTCTTCGGATCGGTCGCGGTCGCGGCCGTCTCGTTGGCGCCGTTGATGAACGTACCCGTGAGGCTCGCGGTGAACGCCGCATTGTTGTTGGCGCCGGCGCCGAACACGTCGGTCACCTGCTGCACCGTCACGCCGCCAGAGCCGACGAAAGGCGCGGCCGAACATTGCATCACCACCGACTGGAACACCGGCGGCCCCAGCTTCTGATTGGCCGCATCCGCCGTCAGGATGTTCGTGCCGTTGAGTCGCAGGCAGGCCATGGGACTGGTGACCACGCCGTTCACCAGCGTCGCGTCCGACTTGCCACGAAACAGCATCGCCGCGTTGTTGCCCGAAGACGCGTTGCGATGGACGAACGTGAAGTTCGCGAGCTTCAGGTGTGTGCGCGGCGTGTTGTCTTCCAGCGCATTGGCGGAATCTTGCTCGATCATCGAGTCGGCGGCGCCCGAGGTTTTCTGAACGGCGATGACGTACTGGATGGTGCCCTGGTAGCCGGTGTCGGTATCGATGTTGTCGTCGTCGGCGCCGGTGATCACGACGTGACGCAGGCTGGGACGCCCGCCGAAGATCTCGAAGCCGTCATCCGAACTGTTGTGCGACTGGAAATGCCGCACCGTGGTGCCCGAGCCCACGCCGCCCAGGGTCAGCGACTGCAGTTCGCTGTTGCCCGACAGCACGTAACCCGAGTAGCGGATCTGCACGTAGTCGAGGGTGCCGCTGTTGTCATTGGCGGTGGCTCCGCCGAAGTAGGCAGGGTCGACCGCGCCTTCGGTCTGGCGCTCGCAATCCACGGTGCCCGGCGTCGCCGCGGGCGCGACGGTGCAATCGGTGGTGGGCGCGCGGCCCAACAACACCACGCCGCCCCACTGCCCCTGGGAATCGTCGTTGGCGAGGCCAAGCACGTTGTCACGGCTGGTGAACACGATGGGAGACGTGGCGGTTCCCACGGCCTGGATGCGATTGCCGCGATTCACGACCAACCAGGACGTGCCGGTCACGCCGTACAGGACGACGCCGGGGCGGATGGTGAGCACCACCGCGGCATCGCCCGTCGGCGCGGCGCCACGATCCAGGCCCACGTCGACGCGGCCGTTGATGGAGTACAGCAGCCCCGCGAACTTTTCCAGCGTCGCGCTGACCGTCAACCGGGCCGGCAACTCGCACACACGATATTCGCCCGTGGGGCCGGTGATGGTGCCCGCATCGCGCAGGCCCGCGGGGTCCGGGATCGTCGGGCAGCCGGAGGCCGGCGTCACCAGCGAAGGGCCGGCAGGCGGAGGCGCCGGCGGCGGCGCCGGCGGAGCGGCGTTGTTGATCGTGACGTTGCCGCTGTTTCCCGGCGAGGAAATGTCGTCTGCGCCGCATCCGGTGAGGGCGGCGAGAACGGCGGCGGCGGAAATCCACTTTTCGAGTTTCATCGGCGGGCACTCCTAACAACCTGTCTGGGTATGGGTGCGGAGTGTCGGCTGAGCAGGTGACGGCTGGATTTCAGTTGCGCGTCACCTGCATGACAATTGCGCCATGACCGTCCGGGGCGCGCGTCGACCGCCGCCGTGTTCACGGGCTGACATGCGCCCTGACACGAGGTTGCAGCGAGAATGACTTCCTCCGGCGATGCCGGAGATCAGTTCTTGACGGCGGAGGTCTCGGGCAACACGCCGGTGGCGTTGGGATCGATGTCCCCGCCGATGAAGCCCACGTGGCGCGCGATGTTGCGCGCGTGGTCGCCGATGCGCTCCAGCGAACGCATGATGAAGGCCGCCTCGATGGCTGCCTGGATGTGCCGCACGTCTTCCATGGCGCGCGTGAGGATGCGGCGCAGCGCAGCCGCGTATTCTGCATCCATTTCCTGGTCCTGCTTGATCACTGCCGCGGCCGCGGCCGGATCCAGCCGATCGAAGGCCTCCAGCGCCGCGCGGATCATGAGCGCCGCCAGCCGTCCCAGCTGTCGCGCCTCGCGCGCCGTGGCCGCACCGGGGCGAAAGCCATTGGCCTCGGAGTCGGCGAGCACGGCCAGAGCCAGCTTTTTAGCTTCGTCCGCCGCGCGCTCGAGTTCGGAGACCACCTTGTCGATGGCGAACACCGCGCGCAGGTCCTGCGCGACGGGCTGCCGGCGCGCGATGAGCTGCAGCGCGGCTTCCTCGATCTCGGCGTCGTACAGGTTGATCTTGCGCTCGCGCTCCAGAACCAGCGTGGCCGCCGGCCGGTCCCAATTGGAATACGAGCTGACGGCCAGTTGCACCTGCTCGATGACCAGCGCGCCCATGGCCACGGCCTGCACGTGCAAAGACGACAGGTCTCCGTCGAACGCGCGCGTGGTGTGGCCTTCGAGAGTCAGTGCCACGATGGCGGCCTCAGCCGAATCGGCCCGTGATGTAGTCTTCAGTGAGCTTGTGGCGCGGGTTCGTGAAGATGCGGTCCGTCTCCCCCACCTCGATGAGATCTCCCAGGTGGAAATACGCCGTGCGCTGCGACACGCGCGCCGCCTGCTGCATGGAGTGCGTGACGATCACGATGGCGTAGCTCTGGCGCAGCTCTTCCATGAGGTCCTCGATGCGCGCCGTGGCGATCGGATCCAGCGCCGAGCAGGGTTCGTCCATGAGGATCACTTCGGGATTGACGGCAATCGTGCGCGCGATGCACAGGCGCTGCTGCTGACCGCCCGACAACGACGTGCCAGGCTGCTGCAGCCGATCCTTCACTTCTTCCCAGAGACCGGCGCGTTGCAGGGAACCATGCACGATCTCGTCGAGCTCGACGCGATCCCCCGCGAGCCCGTGGATGCGCGGACCATACGCCACGTTCTCGTAGATGGACTTCGGGAACGGATTCGGCTTCTGGAACACCATGCCGACGCGCGCACGCAGCTGCACCACGTCCCGGCGCTTGTCGTGGATGTCCTTGCCGTCGAGCAGGATCTTTCCTTCCACCCGCGCGCCCGCGATGGTGTCGTTCATGCGGTTCAGGCAGCGCAGGAAGGTGGATTTGCCACAGCCCGAAGGACCGATCATGGCCAGCACCTGGTTCCTGGCGATGTCGATGCCCACCTTCTTGATGGCGTGCTTCTCGCCGTAGAACACGTCCACGTCGCGGCAGCTGAAGATGGGGTCGTCGACGGCGATGATGCCCACGGTCTTGCCCGCCTCGACCGGCGTCTGCAACGCCGTGTCGTCCGACACGCGCCCGCCGGGTTTCAGATTGATGCCGGCCCGTTCCACTTGCACTGCGCTTTCCATACTTTTACCACCGACGTTCAAAACGTTTTCTGAGGATGACCGCGGCCGTGTTCATCACCACGAGAAAGGCCAGCAGCACGATGATCGCGCCCGAGGTCTTCTCCATGAATCCCCGCTCGGGGCTGTCCGACCAGAGGAATACCTGCACGGGCAGCGCCGTGGCGGCGTCCGTGAATCCCTGCGGGATGTCTACGATGAAAGCCACCATGCCGATCATGAGCAGCGGCGCGGATTCACCCAGCGCGCGCGCCATGCCGATGATGGTGCCGGTGAGCATTCCCGGCATCGCGAGCGGCAGCACATGATGCGCCACGGTCTGGATCTTCGACGCGCCCATGCCGAGCGCGGCTTCGCGGATGGACGGCGGCACGGCCTTCAAGGCGGCACGCGACGCGATGATGATGGTCGGCAACGTCAGCAGCGTGAGCACCAGAGCGCCCACGAGTGGTGCCGAGCGCGGCAGGCCGAAGAAGCCGATGAACACCGCGAGCCCCAGAAGACCGAACACGATGGACGGCACCGCGGCCAGGTTGTTGATGTTCACTTCGATCAGATCGGTCCAGCGGTTGCGGACGGCGAACTCTTCCAGGTACACCGCGGTCGCCACGCCGATCGGGAAAGACAGCAGCAGCGTGAGCACCAGTGTATAGAAGGAGCCCACCACGGCACCCCAGATTCCGGCCTTCTCGGGTTCGCGCGAATCGCCGCCCGTGAGGAAGTTGGCGTTGAACTTGAGAGCCAGCGCGCCTTCGGACTCGAGCTTGTCGAAGTAGCCCATCTGCGTGTCGGATAGCGGCCGCTGGTCTTCGGGCACATCGCGCTCGACGCGGCCCTTGGCCATGAGGTCCACCGCATCGCTGCCCAGCAGCCAGATCTCCTCGGTGGTGCCGATGATGCCGGGATCGCCAACGACCATTTGCTGCAGGTCGAACGACGCGCTGCCGCTGATCAGACGGGTCAGCTCGCGCGTGGCGGCACGGCCCTCCACTTCCGGGAATTTCGCCTTCAGCGCAGCGCGGATCAGCGCCGGATAATCGGCGGCGCGCAGCGACTCGATGTCGCGCTGGCCTTCCGGCGCGATGATCGCCGGATCGAAATACACGGGCAGACGAACCTGCGTCTGGCGGAACGCGCCCATGCCGTTCGAGAAGATCACGAAGAACAGGTAGACCAGGAACAACATGCCCGCCGTCACGGCGGCCAGCCCGTACAGCCGGAACCGGCGTTCGGCCCAGTAACGCCGGCTGAGGCTGCGCTCGACGATCGCCTGGGTTTCCTGCGGAGTCTTCCGCGGCTTATTCGTACTGTTCACGATATTTCCTGACGATGTGCAGCGCGAGCACGTTGAGCGCCAGCGTGACGAGGAACAACACCAGGCCGAGCGCGAACGCGGCCAGTGTCTTGGGTGAATCGAACTCCTGGTCGCCCACCAGCAGCGTGACGATCTGCACCGTCACCGTGGTCACGGCCTCGAGCGGATTGGCGGTGAGATTGGCGGCGAGTCCCGCGGCCATCACGACGATCATGGTTTCGCCGATCGCGCGCGACACGGCCAGCAGCACGCCACCGACGATGCCTGGCAACGCCGCGCGCATCACCACCTGCTTGATGGTCTCGGAACGGGTGGCGCCCAACGCGTACGCGCCGTCGCGCAACGACTGCGGCACCGCGCTGATCATGTCATCGGCCAGCGAGGAGACGAAAGGGATGATCATGATTCCCATGACGAAGCCGGCGGCCAGCGCGCTCTCCGAGGCCACGTCCAGCCCCAGCGATTCGCCCCAGCCGCGCAGCGCGGGACCGATGGTGAGCGCCGCGAAGAATCCGTAGACCACCGTGGGCACGCCGGCCAGCACTTCCAGCAGCGGCTTGGCCCAGGTGCGGAACTTCGGATGCGCGTACTCCGCAAGGTAGATAGCCGAGAACAGCCCGATGGGCACGGCGATGAGCATGGCGATGAAGGAGATGAGCGCGGTGCCCGCGAACAGCGGCACGGCGCCGAAGGATCCCGACGAGCCCACCTGGTCGGCATGGATGGCCATCTGCGGGCTCCACTGCGTGCCGAACAGGAATTCGAGCGGGTTCACCATCTGGAAGAAGCGGAAGGCTTCGAACGCCACCGACGCCACGATGCCCACCGTGGTGAACACCGCGAGGGTGGAACAGAGGATCAGCAGCCACTCGATGACACGCTCGACGATGTTCCGGGCGCGAAGGTCGGGTTTGATGCGCGCGCGCAGCGCGATGATGGACACCACCGCGAGCACCAGCACCAGCACGGTGAGCGCCATGCGGCTGACGCCGCGCAGCCGCGTGTACTCGGCGGCGGCGCCGCGCACGGCCTCGGTTACCGAGTCCGCGGGGACATTTCCGGCGACCAGGTTGCGGACGTCGTTCATGACCAGCGCGAGTTCGTTGGCCGGCAGGCCGCGAAGGTCCGCCGGCAGATGCCGGGTCACGAGCTGGAGAATGATTCCGTCCTGAAAGACCAGCCAGATGCCGATGACGGCGAGCGCCGGCAGCGCGCACCACAAGGCGGTCATGAGTCCGTAGTGACCGGGTAGCGAGTGAAGGTGCCGGACGCCCCGGGTACCGCCCACCAGCGCCAGGGAACGGGACTTGCCGATCCAGAAGGCGCCTGCCGAGAGCAGCGCCAGTGCAATGAGAAGTGCGGCCGGGGTCATGGATTGTTCTGGTACCTGGAGGGCTCGCGGCCGATTTCGACCGCCACCTGTTTAACGCCGCTTTGTTACAGCTTCGTGACCCGGCGAAAGAACCGGGCGGCGTCCCGCCGCCCGGCATCCGCAAGTCTTAGAACCGGAAGTTCAAATCCAGCTGCAAGCGCTTGTAATCACGGTCAGTTACTCCCGTGATCACGGTAGTGTCATATGGCGGCGGCGTGGCGCCGTTGAACACCGTGACGTTCTGCGGAACGTCGTTCGCCAGGTTGTTGAGGAACAGCGTGGCGTTCAGCGTCCAGTTGCGCGCCACTGTGTAGCCACCGCGGATCACGAAGCCATCCGCGTCGGTATTGCCGTCGCCAAAGTCGGAATCCAGCAGCTGGCCGAACAGCGCGTCCTTCTCGATCTGCTGGTACAGCGCGCCAATCTCCCAGGTGCCCCTGGTGGCATTGGCCACGCCGTAGCTGACGCCAAAGGCCATGGCGGTATCCAGCTTCTCACCGGCCACCGGGTTCACCTCGGCTTCCGTGTTCTGCGCGTAGTCCAGGAACAGTCGCAACGGCTGGCCGTTGACCGTGGCCGTCAGATCCGCGAAGCCCTGCAGGATGTCGTAGTCGGAGAGCAGGCAGGCCGTGCCAGCCGCCAGCGTGCGGCTGCAGACGCCGGCGCTGGTGGTCGTGGTGTTGCCGAAGGCGCTTCCGCCAAACAGCGGGTTGTAACCCTGCACACCATCGAAATTGAAGTAGGTAGCCGCGACCGTCATCTTCACGCTGTCCGAGAACGGAATGCGATAGCCAGCCTGGGCGCCGTACAGGATGGAGTCGGAGTTCGTGCCGGTGGGCGCACTGAACGACAACGCGCGCTCGGACAGCCAGTCATAGAACACGCCGGCGAAGAAGTTGCCCTTGCCGTAGTTCACCGAGACGCCTTCCGGGTTGACGTCGCCGTCGAAGAACAGCGAACCGCTGCGCTGCCAGGGGTAACGCTGCTTGCCGGCCGTGATCTTCCAGTCGGCATTCGGAGCCCAGGTGACATACGCCACGTCGAGCCCGAAGGACTTGCGCGAATTCTGTCCGTCCATCGACTGGTTGCTGGAGCGCGGGTCATCGGCGCCGGTGGCGAGACCGATCTGGCCCGACAGCGTGTCGTTGACTCGGAAGTTCGCGTTGAGGCGCGCGCGCACGCGGTCACGATTGCGATTGCGGTCGACGTATTCCACGTCGAAGGACTCATTGCGGTAGCGGATGTCGCCCGCGAAGCTCAGGCGTGATTTTTCCTGCGCAACCACGTCGGCGGTCTTGTCGGCGGTGGCCTGGGTCTCGTCGACCGCTTTCATCGTGGAGGCCTGCGCTTTTTCGAGCTGCTCGATCTTGCTCTGCATGGCCGCGAGCTGATCCTTCAGCGCCTGGATCTCGGCGCTCTGCGCGAATGCGGGAGCGGGCGCGAAACCCGCGGCTCCGGCGAGTGCCGCCGCGACGCCGAGGGAAATGAGTGTGCGTTTCATGTATGTGCTCTGTTGAATTGCTTTTTCGACGCGGTCGTCAGAGTTTCAGTGGCTTGAGGTTCTTGGCATCGTCGCGGATCTTTCCGATCTCGCTCTTGAGAGGCGGCACCAGGCCCTTGTCGGCCAGGTAACCCTCTTCGCCCAACGCCTTCTCGCTGGTGTACTCGGCGAGGAACTCGGCGATGCCCGGAATCACGCCCACGTGCTGCTTCTTCACGTAGATGAAGAGCGGGCGCGACGCGGGGTACTTGCCCGAGGACACGCTCTCGTAGGTCGGCGAAACGCCGTCCACGAGCGCACCCTTCAGCTTGTCGAGGTTCTCCTCGAGGAAGCTGTAGCCGAAGATGCCGACGGCATCCTTGTTGGCGGTGAGCTTCTGCACGATGAGGTTGTCGTTCTCGCCGGCTTCCACGTAGCCACCGTCTTCACGGACGGTGCCGCAGGCGCGCTTGAAGCGCGGCTCGTCCTGGGTGCGCAGCGCGTCCAGCCAGGCGTAGGCGCGGCAGCCCGCTTCCATGTACAGCTCGACGAACGAATCGCGCGTGCCCGAAGTGGGCGGCGGCCCGAGCACTTCGATCTTCACGGCGGGCAGCGACTTGTTCACGTCCTTCCAGGTCGTGTACGGATTCGGGATCAGCGAGCTGGGGTTGGCCGGGTCCGGCACGTTCTTCGCCAGCGCCAGGAACACGTCCTTGCGCGAGAGGGCAAGGGCCACGCCGGCCTTGCTCTGCGCGACCACGATGCCGTCATAACCCACCTTGACCTCCACCACGTCTTTCACGCCGTTCTTGGCGCAGGAGGCGAGTTCGGCCGCCTTGATGCGGCGCGAGGCATTGGCCACGTCGGGGAACTGCGGGCCGACGCCATTGCAGAACAGCTTGATGCCGCCGCCGGTGCCCGTGCTCTCGACCTTGGGTGTCTTGAACTTGCCGCCGCGGCCAAACTGCTCGGCCACGGTGGTGGTGAACGGATACACCGTCGAGGAACCGACCACGTTGATGGAATCGCGCGCGGACTGGGCCAGCGCCGGGGTAGCGAGCGCGCCGACGACGACGGCCGCGAGAGAAGAAACGAGAATCTTGCGAGTCACTGTATTTGCCTCCGGTTGTGACGCGCGCAATTTATGACTGCAAGGTTGCAGAGATATTTCAGCGCACCGGCTTTAACCCAACCGTCATGAAAAGCCTTGCCGCTGGGGCCCCGGTTCCGTATAACGCGCAGCGATGTCAGCCACCGTCGACCTCACTTTCGATCTCATTTCGCGCAACTCCGTGACACCCGCCGACCAGGGCTGTCAGGAAGTCATGACCCGGCGTCTCGCCGAGGCCGGCTTCAAAGTCGAAAACCTGCGTTATGGCAACGTCGACAACTTCTGGGCCACGCGCGGCTCGGGCGGTCCTGTCCTGTGTTTCGCGGGGCATACCGACGTGGTCCCCACGGGCCCTCTGGAAGAATGGAAGAGCGATCCATTCAAGCCGGCCATTCGCGATGGCGTGTTGTACGGGCGCGGCGCGGCCGACATGAAAAGCGCGCTGGCCGCCATGGTCACCGCCACCGAAGACTTCGTGCGCGCGCACCCGAAACACAAGGGCACCATTGCTTACCTCATCACTTCCGATGAGGAAGGCCCGTCAGTCGATGGCACCAAGAAAGTGGTGGAAACCCTGCGCGAGCGCGGCCAGAAGATCGACTGGTGCATCGTCGGCGAGCCTTCCAGCGAGAAGCAGCTGGGCGACACCATCAAGATCGGCCGCCGCGGCTCGCTGTCCGGGCGCCTCACGGTCCATGGAGTGCAGGGGCACATCGCCTATCCACAGCTGGCCGAAAATCCGGTGCACACCTTCGCCCCCGCCCTCGCCGAACTCACTGCGCGTGTCTGGGACAATGGCAACGAGCATTTCCAGCCCACCAGTTTCCAGATTTCCAATTTCAATGCCGGCACCGGCGCGCCCAATGTGATCCCGGGCGAGCTCAAGGCGCGATTCAATCTGCGCTACTCGCCGGTGCAGACCATCGACGGCCTCAAGGAGACCGTCGAGGGCATCCTCAGGAAACACGGCGTGCGCTTCACGCTCGAGTGGTACGTGTCCGGCGAACCCTTCTACACGGCGCCGGGCGCGTTGTCGGAAGGCGTCACCAAGGCCATTCAGACCGAGACCGGCATCAAGCCAAAATTTTCCACCGGTGGCGGGACCTCGGACGGCCGATTCATCGCCCCGCTGGGAGCGCAGGTGGTGGAGCTGGGCGTGATCAACGCCAGCATCCACAAGGTCAACGAAAGCGTGAATGTGGCGGACATCGACCGATTGCACCGCATCTACCTGAATGCATTGCAGGAAATGCTGGCCTGACACGCGCCTGGTTCGGCGAAAGCCGGCCTTCCGACCAGCGGGCCGCTCGGTGTGACGCATTTGTGACAGCGCCGCGCCGACCCTCTAAACTCCGCGCCAGAAAAAGTAGAGCGGCCACGAAGGGGTTGGCGGATCCAATGAATTTCATCTCGCGTCTCATGCCTCGCGAGGGGCGTTTCTTCAGTCTCTTCGACAACCACGCCAAGCTCATCGTCGATGGCGCGCTCGCCCTGGCCGACGTGCTCAAGCACTATGAGAACAAGGCCGACCGCGAGAAAGGCATCAAGCTGATCGAAGACGCCGAGCATGGCGCCGACCGCATCACGCACGACACCGTGCAGCTGCTGCACACCACCTTCGTCACACCTTTCGACCGTGATGACATCCACCGCCTGATCTCGCGCATGGACGACGTGCTCGACCTGATCCAGGACACCGGCGAGTCGCTGGTGCTGTACGACATCCAGAAGATCACGCCCGAGGCCATCCAGCTGTCCGAGCTGCTGCGGCGTTGCGCCGAACACGTGCAGTCGGCGGTGGGACTCATGGCGTCCATGGCCGACGCGCCCGCCATCCTCAAGATCTGCCAGGAAATCGACCGGCTGGAATCGGAGGCCGACAAGGTCATGCGCAGCGCCATCTCGCAGCTGTTCCGCGATGAGCAGGATGTGCGCCAGCTCATCAAGCTCAAGGCCGTGTACGAGTCGCTGGAGTCGGCCACTGACAAGTGTCAGGACGTGGCCAACGTCATCGAAAGCGTCGTCCTCGAAAACGCTTAAGCCCAGCGCATGGACTTAGGAACAGTCTCACTGACGCTGGTGCTGCTGGTGCTGCTGGCGCTGGCCTTCGATTTCATGAACGGCTTCCACGATGCGGCGAACTCCATCGCCACCGTGGTTTCCACCGGCGTGCTCAAGCCCTGGCAGGCCGTGATCTGGGCGGCGTTCTTCAACGTCATCGCCATTTTCTTTTTCCACCTGAGCGTGGCCGCAACGGTCGGCAAGGGCATCATCGACCCCGGTTTCGTCGACAACCAGCTGATCTTCGGCGCTCTGGTCGGCGCGATTTCCTGGAACCTCATCACCTGGTACTACGGCATTCCGTCCAGTTCCTCGCATGCGCTCATCGGCGGCATGATCGGCGCAGCAATGGCCAAGGCCGGCACCGCGCCGCTGATGGCCAAGGGCATCATCAAGACGGCATCGTTCATTTTCGTTTCGCCGCTGCTCGGCATGCTGCTGGGCTCGCTGCTCATGGTTGCCGTGTCCTGGTTGTGCTTCCGGCAGACGCCGAAACGCGTGGACAAGTGGTTCCGACGTCTGCAGCTGTTGTCCTCGGCAGCCTATAGTCTTGGCCACGGTGGCAACGACGCGCAGAAGACCATGGGCATCATCTGGCTGTTGCTCATCGCCGGCGGTGTCACCACCAAGGACCACCTGCCCGCCTGGGTGGTGGTGAGCTGCTTCGTGGCCATCGGCGCCGGCACGATGTTCGGCGGCTGGCGCATCGTGAAGACCATGGGTCAGCGCATCACGAAGCTCAGGCCCGTCGGCGGCTTTGCCGCCGAAACCGGTGGAGCGATCACGCTGTTCTTGGCCACCTTCCTGGGCATTCCGGTTTCGACCACGCACACCATCACCGGCGCCATCATTGGCGTGGGTGCCGCCCAGAGAACTTCAGCCGTGCGCTGGGGCGTGGCCGGCAACATCGTGATCGCGTGGATCATCACCATCCCGGCCTCGGCGGGCATCGCCGCGCTGGCCTGGTGGTTAGGCGGGCTCGTCCTCTAGCGTCGACTCAGCCGTTCGGGTCTGGAATCTTCAGACCGCGCTGCACCGCCGGCCTCGCGAGAAAGGCCGCGAGCACGCGCTGCACATTCGGAAAATTCGTGAAGCCCACGAGCTCACCCGCACCGTAGTACGACACCAGCGTGTTCACACCGGGGAATATCGCGATGTCGGCAATGGTGTACTGGTGGCCCATCATCCAGTCCCTGCCCTCGAGATGCCGGTCGAGCACGCCCAGCAGCCGCTTCGACTCCGCGACGTAGCGATCACGTGGCCGCTTGTCCTCGAACTCCTTGCCGGCGAATTTGTGGAAGAAACCCAGCTGCCCGAACATGGGCCCGGTGCCACCCACCTGGAACATCAGCCATTGAATGGCCTGGTAGCGCCGGGCGGTATCGTCGGGCAGCAACTTGCCCGACTTGTCCGCGAGATAAATCAGGATGGCGCCGGACTCGAACAGCGGCAGCGGTTTTCCCCCAGGCCCGTTGGGGTCGATGATGGCCGGAATCTTGTTGTTGGGATTCAGCGAAAGGAATTCAGGCGACACCTGATCGTTGCGATCGAAGCTCACCGTGTGGGGCTCGTAGGGCAGCCCGGTTTCCTCGAGCATGGTCGAGATCTTCACGCCATTGGGCGTGGGCAGCGCATACAGCTGGATGCGGTCCGGAAATTTCGCGGGCCACTTCTTCGTGATGGGAAAGTCGTCAGGAAATTTCATGGCTCCGTGCCTGTCAGTGACCGAAGCTCACCGCCGCGAGGGGTACACGATGTTGTTGACGATGCCGGTGAGCCCCAGCGCCACCGCGGCGATGAGAACCCAGCCCGGCATGGACACGCCGAGCAGCGTCCAGTCGATGACGCCGCATTCACCGCCACCCGTCATCACCTTCCGCACGACTTCGAACACCGGGAACATGTCCATCAGCGTGTCGAGCGGCGCGCCGCAGGCGGGTACCGCGCCATGCGGCTGACCCTGTATCCAGACGTGTCGCCCCGCCACCCAGGTGGCTGCGCCCGCGGTGATGAACACCAGTACGCCGTACACGATGGAGCCCACGCGCCGCGCCGGGTGCAACGCGGCGATGAGGAACACGACGCCCAGTGCGCCGATGCACACCCGCTGGAACATGCACAGCGGACAGGGCACGAAACCCAGATATTTCTCGGCGTAGATGGCGTAGCCCAGCATCCCCGCGCAGATCAGCGCGCACGCCAGATTGATCGTCTGCCTGCGGTCGAACATGGAATTCCCGGGCGCTCGTTGACATGACCGTCGTGGCGACGGCGTCCGGGAATATACGAGAGATTACGCGGCGAGTCTAAACGCCCGAGCTGCGGCTCCGCAGATCGCGCTCGATGTCTTCGAGCCGGGTGTGGCGCACATCCTTGCCGTGAACCATGTAGATCACGTACTCGCAGATGTTCTTGGCGTGATCGCCGATGCGTTCGAGCGCGCGGACTATCCACATGACGTCGAGTGCGCGACGGATGCTGCGCGGGTCCTCCATCATGAACGTGATGCACTGGCGCTGGATGGACTCGTATTCCTCGTCAACGATGCGGTCCTGCCGCGCCACGCGGAGCGCGGCTTCGGAATCCAGGCGCGCAAAGGCATCCAGGGCCTGGTGCACCATTTCCGAGACGATGCGGCCCAGGTGCTTGATCTCGCGGTACTTGTCGGCCGGGCGTTCCATGCTGGCCAGCCGCGAGGCGATGTAACCTATCTTCTCGCCCTCGTCACCGATGCGCTCGAGGTCGGTGATGGTCTTGATGATGGCCACGATGACGCGCAGGTCTCCCGCGGCCGGCGAGCGCGTCGCCAGTATCCGCTGGCATTCCTCGTCGATCGAGACTTCCATGCCGTTGACCTTGGAGTCGTCACGGCCCACTGACGCGCCCAGGTTGCTGTCGCCTTCGATGAGCGCCGTGACGGCATTGGCGAGTTGCAGCTCGACCATGCCGCCCATGGCGAGAACCTGGTTGCGCACGCGCTCCAGGTCCTCGTTGAAGCGGCGCGAGATGTGATGCGAAAGGTCAGCGGTTTCCATGGCGTTCCATATTGTTAGGCGCGAGTGACAGGCGCATGACTTCAACCACCGGCTCACCCATTGGCGGCCGCGCGCTGCTCGAACAGCCGTTCGGCCGGAAAATGACAGGTAAAAGTGCTGCCGCGGCCCTCGACGCTGTCGATCTCGAGCCGCGCCCCGTGCCGATACAGCGCGTGTTTGACGATCGCCAGGCCCAGGCCGGAACCGCCGGTTTCGCGCGAGCGGCCCGGGTCGACCCGATAGAAGCGCTCGGTCAGCCGGGGCAGGTGTTCGGCAGGAATGCCCGGGCCGGTATCGCGCACCGAGAAATGGCCACCCTGCTCGTCCGTCCACCAGCGTATGGTCATGCTGCCTCCGGGTGGCGTGTACTTGGCGGCATTGTCCACGAGATTGGAAAACGCCGACTGCACCATGGCTTCGTCGCCGATGAGGCTGGCACCGGATTCGATCGCGACTTCGACACTGGCGGGGTGCGTCGTGCGCGCCAGTACGTCCTTGCGCAACAGCGCGGCCATCGCGGCCACGTCGATGGGCTGTCCTTTGATGGGCCCATCGTTGGCTTCGAAGCGCGACAGCTCCAGCAGGTCCTCGATGATCCGCGTCATGCGGTCGGCCTGGCGCCGCATCTCGTTGATGGGGCCGGCCAGTTCGCCGATGCCCGGGTCGGCGCTGATCGTCTCGAGATAACCGGCGATCACGGTGAGCGGCGAACGCAATTCATGTGAGGCGTTGGCGACGAAATCCTTGCGCATCTGCTCGAGCCGTACCTCGCGCGTGACGTCGCGCAGCATCAGCATGCGCTGATCCTCCCCGTACGAGATCAGCTGGAATGCGAGGTACTTTTCCTGGTTGACGTCGGGCCGCACGATCACCGGCGCCGAGTACTCGTTGCCGCGCAGGTATTGCACGAAATCCGGATGTCGCACGAAGTTGTCGATGCGCAGGCCCAGGTCCGCGCGGCGCGACAGGTCGAGCATTTCGCCGGCCTTGCGGTTGAACCAGATGATTTCACCCTTCGGATCCAGCATGACCACGCCGTCGGGCATGGCGGCGGTGGAACGGCGCAGTTCGCGGAACAGGCGCGCCAGCCGCTCCTTGTGGAATCGCTTGCGGCGATGGAGGCGGACCACCTGCGCCACCACGTCGCCCCACAGACCCATCGCATCCGGCGGATCGGCGACGCCGCGGTTCCGCAGCCAGGAATGAAGCTCCCACAGTTGCCAGAGATTCCAGGCCAGATAGAGAACGAGGACGCCGCATACTCCCAACCACCACGCACCCGCGAACCAGCCCAGGGTCGCGCCCAGCGCCAGCGCCGCGGCGATGCGCAGCGTGACGAATAGCACGGCGCTGGTGCCCGGGGTCATCTAGAGAGGCTTGGAAGAGAACCGGTAGCCCGAACCGCGGACGGTCTGGATGAGGCGATCGTAGCCGGACTCTTCGAGCGCCTTGCGCAGGCGCCGGATGTGGACGTCGATGGTGCGCTCCTCGACGTACACATTGCCGCCCCAGACACGATCGAGCAGCTGCTCGCGCGTATACACGCGCTCGGGATGCGTCATGAAAAAGGCCAGCATGCGATACTCGGTGGGCCCCAATGGCACCGTCTTGTCGCCCGACGTCACGCGCTGGCTGCTCTGGTCGAGCACCAGGCCATCGATGTCGATGCGCTCGCCGCCCTCGGCAGGCAGGGCACGGCGGAGCACGGCATTGATGCGCGCCAGCAGTTCGCGCGGTGAAAAGGGCTTGGTGATGTAATCGTCCGCGCCGCCTTCGAGCCCGGCGACCTTGTCGCCTTCCTCCGCGCGCGCGGTGAGCATGATCACCGGAAGCTCGCGGGTTTCGCGGTCGCGCTTGAGGGCGCGCGTGAACTCCAGTCCGCTGGTGTCCGGAAGCATCCAGTCCACCAGCAGGAGGTCGGGCAGCTTGTTGGCCACCTCGGCCCTGCCCGACCGCGCATCGGCGGCTTCGCGCACCTCGAAGCCTGCCCGGCGCAAGCCGAACGCGATCATTTCGCGAATCGGGCGCTCATCTTCGACCACCAGAATCTGTTTCGCTGACATGTTTGCTGACACTGCATCACAAGTGACGAATTTATGGCGTCGGCATTACAACGACAGTGTATTGCAGTTTGTTTACAGTCCGGTTCCGGATGTATTACTTCGCGGGTTCTGCGACCCGATCCCGAACATAAACCGGCAGGGCGAGCGCCGGATCGAGAATCCGCCCCGCGGCGACCCTGGGACGCGCCAAGGCCAGCACTTCGCTGGCGCGCGGCAGCAGATCCGGATGCACGGTGGCGCCCGCGGCCCGGCAACGCTCCGCCAGCTCGGGCCACGCCCGCAGACCGCGCCCCGCGGCGGCCCAGGTCCCGGATCGGGGAACAGCCACGGCAACCGCGCCCGGGGCATCGACACGCTCGTCGCCATCCAGGGAAACAAGGAGTCCGTCCGCCGAGTACCAGGCCCAGTAAACCTCCCGCATGCGCGCGTCATTGGCTACCAGGATGCGGCTCACACCCGGAGCGGTCTGAGCTGTTCTGTACGCCACCGCCTCTAGATTGGAAACCGGGACCACGCCGATATCCGCGCCGAAAGCCAGGCCTTGCACGACGCTCGCGGCCAGCCGGACGCCGGTGAATCCGCCGGGCCCACGGCCGAACGCAATGGCATCCAGCGAGGGCAAAGCGATGCCGCCTTCGGCAAGCACTTCTTCGACCATGGGCAACAGGAGTTCGGCGTGTCCGCGGTCGAGTTCGACATACCGGTCGATCTGTCGCTCGTCGAGCGCGAGTGAGACCGACAGGGCCTCGGTGGCCGTATCCAGCGCCAGGATCTTCATGCCCACTCGTCGTTGGGCAACGGCTCGCGCACCGTGTTGGCCGGGGCCGAAGTGCCCGCGATGCGGCGCAGGAATTTCTGCGCGTCGGTCACCACCCGCGTCACGGGCATGGGCGGCAGGCTGGAACGGAACACCCGCCCATAGGGCTTGTCGACCAGCCGCGGATCGCAGATGACGACCACGCCCCGATCCGATTCGCTGCGTATCAGCCGACCCACGCCTTGTTTGAGCGCCAGCGCCGCTTCCGGCAACTGGTACTCGCGGAACGGGTTGCCACCATTGGCCTTGAGATGCTCGATGCGAGCCTTGGTCAACGCGTCGTCGGGCGACGCGAAGGGCAGCTTTTCGATGACGACCAGACGCAACGCGTCGCCCTTGACGTCGACGCCTTCCCAGAAGCTGGAAGTGCCCAGCAGGACGGCATTGCCCGAGTCGCGAAAACGGCGCAGCAACTGTTCGCGCGGCGCTTCGCCCTGCACCAGCAAGGGGAAATCGCCGATCTCCGCCCAGCGGCTGCGCAGCAGGTCCGCGGCCTTTTGCAGCGCGCGGTGGCTGGTGAACAGCAAGAAGGCGCCGCCGGCGGCCGCTTCGATCAGCGGCACGGCGGCATCCACCACCGCCTGCGTGTGGTTGCCCGACGAGGGATCCGGCATGCCGGTGGGTAGATAGAGCAGCGCCTGCGACTCGAAGTCGAATGGGCTGGCGATGGCCAGGGTCTCGGCATCTTCCAGGCCCAGGCGCGAGGTGAAATGCTCGAAGTCCTCGCCCACCGACAGCGTGGCCGAGGTGAACACCCACGCGGCGCGCGTGGACGTGGTCATCTGTGAGAAGCGTCCCGCGACATCGAAGGGCAGCAGGCTCAATGTGAAGCCGCGTTGCGTGAGTTCGATGCTGCGCGCGCCCTCGTTTTCCTCGGCATGCAGTACCACGTTGAGCCGCGAGGCGAGTTCGCTGGCGCGCGCCGTGCACTGCGAAATGCCAGCGCCACCCCCCTGCTCCGCGAGCTCCGTCGCGAGGACGCGCAGCGAGGCCGCGAGCTCCTGCGTGGCATCGGCGAAGGGGGAATCCGCGGCCAGCCAGTCCGGACGCGAGCTGCGCCGGAGCTCTTCGGCCAACGCGGCCAGCGCCTTCTCGACAGCGGTCAACTCGGCCGAGAGCAGCGAGCCACCCGGAGAAAGTTGCGTCAATTCCAGTCGCGTGTCGCGCACCGCCAGTTCGATCTGCCGGCTGCCCACGCGAGTGCCGAAGAACTGCGTGGCGAGGTCTGGAATCTGGTGCGCCTCGTCGAGGATGACGGCATCCGCCGCGCCCAGCAGGTCGCCGAATCCGTCTTCCTTCAGCGCGAGATCCGCCAGCAGCAGGTGATGGTTGACGATGACCACGTCGGACTCGACGGCGCGGCGGCGCGCGTCGATGACGTGACAGCGGCCGACGTCCGCGCAGCGGGCGCCCAGGCAGTTATCGCGCGTGGAGGTGACCTGCGGCCACAACGGGTGCGCGTCGCCGAGGTCGGGCACCTCGGCGAGATCGCCGGTCCGGGTGATCCCCGTCCAGCGCTCGAGCCGCGCCAGCATGCGGTCGCGCGTGCCGAGCAGGCTGCGTTGGCCCGAGAGCTGCTTGAAACGGTAATGGCACAGGTAGTTGGAGCGGCCCTTGAGCAGCGCCACGCGCGCCGGCACGCCGATGGCCGCCGCGACCTGCGGCAGATCCTTGTTGAACAGCTGGTCCTGCAACGTGCGGGTGCCCGTGGAGATGAGCACGCGCTTGCGTGACATCAACGCGGGCACCAGGTACGCGAAGGTCTTGCCCGTACCCGTGCCGGCCTCGATGACCAGCGGCGAATGATTCTCCAGCGACAAAGCCACGCGACTGGCCATGGCCAGCTGCGCTCGTCGCGGGGTAAAGCCGGGAATGGCACGCGCCAGGGGCCCGTTCGGGCCAAACAGATCTTCCAGGTGGGTCACCGCGGCAAGCTAGCGCGACGGGCGCAGGCTGTCGAGGTTCAAATCCTTGAAAGTATCCTGATCCGCCTTGATGCGGATCTTGAGGTAGGGGCCCTGCGCCGTGTGTCGGCTGGCCGAGAAATCATCGTCGCGGAAACCCGCGAAGTTGTAGCCCAGCGAAATCCAGACGTTCTTCGCGAACGTCATGCCGACGTCGAAGCCCGCCGAGTAATCCATCACCGCCGATTCCCAGGAATGCAGCGCGGCCACATGCGCGCCAAGGTCGAAGCGGCGCGTGAGCTGGCGGCGCATGTCGACGCCGGCGATATCGGAGAGACCGTCGTACTTGTCGCCTTCGAAGGTGCTGGATACGTAGCGAATGCCGTATTGCAGCCCCAGCTGCAGGTCGGAGTTCAGCTGCCAGTTGGCGTGCAGGTTGTTGACGATGCGCGAGGACTCGCTGGATTCCCTCAGCAGGCCAGTCACAATCTGATTCTCGTCGTACTTGAGTTCGAGGCGGTCGAAGACGATCCAGTCGCTGGAATCCGGGCGGAAAGCCCAGGCCAGTCGGCCCACGGCCGAGGTGCTCTCGCCACCGAGCGCGCTGGTCGCGTCGAACGCCTGGATGGATGCCGACAGGGCGTGGCCTTCGACAGGCTCGCGATACCAGCCTGTGGTCGAGCTCCAGCGCTCCTCGGTATCGGAGTTGCGATGTTCGAGGCGGCTGGTCAGCAGCCAGAGATCCTTGCGGTACTGCGCGCCGAGGAAAGCGGCGAAGAAGTCATCGTTCAGCGTGCCCGATGCCAGCGGTGCGTTCGGATTCAACGGACGCAGCTCGGGGCCGCGCAGCGTGTTCGTCTGGTCGACGCCCACGTCGAACGACCAGTTCTCCTTCCACTTGAAGCCCTGCGTGAGTCCGAAGTTCGCGAACGTGCGCGGGCCATATTCGGTGGCTTCGCTGGCCAGGCTGGTGTTGACCTGCGTGCGGTCCCAGGGCCGCATGCGCATGCCGAATCGCGTGATGTCCGAGGCGAGCTGGCTGCCCTCGGCGTGTTCGTACTCGCCGAACAGCGTAGTGTCCCCCGAGAGCTTGTAATCGACGCCGACGATGCTGCGCGCCGGGTAGTCGACGCTCGAGTCCTTGCCGCCCAATGCCGTGTCGTGCGAACCGCGCAGCGTGATGCGATCACCAAGGTCGACAGTGCCCGTGAGCGTCGCGAGGTCCGAGACCTGCTCTTCGCCCAGGGCATTTTCGTCGGCCACGTGCCGCAGGCCTGCACCCAGGCTGTAGTTGTCCTTCTGCATGCGCACGTCGGCGCTGGCCAGAAGACGCGTGGCATCACTGGCCAGCACGGTCATGTGCTGGACCTGGCTATCCACCTGCAATTCCTTCGTGAGCTTGTAGCGCGCATCGACGCCCGCGGTCCGTGTGCCACCGTCCACCGCCAGCTGCTGGCCGACGCCGAAGCCGTCTTCCTGCTCGCGCCCGTACGCGCGCACTTCCAGGTTTTCAGTCTGGTGACGCGCCTCGACCAGCCAGGCCGCTGCCGAATCGGGCCGCAACGGATCATCCGACTGCGACTGCGCGATTTCGGCGCGCACTCGCGTGGCGCTGGAAGCGCGCCACTGCAGATCCGCGCCATACACCTGGCTGTCGCCGGTTTGCGCACCCTCGTGCACGGCGCTGGCGCCGAGTTCGAGCTTGTTGCCGGCGAGCGTGGTGGCGACCCTCATGCCGGCCGAGGTCTGCTCGTCGCCGCCATTGCGGACTTCGTAGTCCGCGACGATGAAGACGGGGTTCAGATTCTCGTCGCGGCTCTGCACGGGTTGCTTGAAAAATACGGTGCCGCGCTCGAAGTCGAGGTTGTAGTCGAGAAACGGCGCGAGCTGGCGGGTTTCCAGCACACGCGTGATCTCGAAGCGGTCGCGCACCTCGATGCGCAGCTTGTCGCTGCCGATCAGAACGGGCGAGCGCGAAAGGCGATACAGCCCGGAGGTACCGTCGCCGGGAATTTCGTCCTGGACCAGGCCCGTGTCCGTACGCGCCGCGAAACCCGTGGCTTGCAGTTTTTCGCCGGCGTAGTCGCTGCGCAGGCCCGACAACGTGCGGTTGTAGCGCGTCAGCTCGGTGACGGTGAAACCCGTGTCGAAATCACCGAACAGCGCGACGAACTGCCTGCGCTCGAGCTTGAGGTACAACTTGTCCTGCGTGGCGGCTTCGAAGCGCTGCTCGGTTCCGTCACCATATAGCAGATAGTAGCGGTCCGGCTCGATGACGCCCTTGAGGCGTTCGCGAGCCGCTTCCTTGTCGCGCGCCGAGTCGTAGGCGACCGTGAGCAGGAAGTCGCCCTTGATGCGGCCCTTGGCGAAGAAGGCCACGCGGCCGTCCTGCTCGAAGCCGTCTTCGCGGCCGGCCGCGGCGGCCGTGTCCATGTTGCCCGAGATGGTGTGGTAAGCCAGCGTGTCCTCGGCGATGCCGACGAGGATCCAGTCGCGCGTCGCCGGGGCCAGCCACACCTTGTATTCGTCGCTCTGTCTTTCGTTGAACCGCACATGGATGCGCGCATTGCCGGCCACCGTGGTGGGCTCGAGCTCGATGAGCGCGAGGCCACCCTCACTCACCGAAACCTGCGGATTGCGCGGGCCGTTCGAGAGAATCTGGTTGTCGTCGAGCTGCTCCACTTCGAACCAGGAGCGGTAGGGCGACTCCACGGTGAAACTCGTGAGCGTGCCGGGACGCGCGTGTTTGCCGTACTGGTCGAACATGCGCAGCGCGATCACAGGCCGCGTGCGGCCGTCGGCCACCAGCTTCGAAGCGGCGAGATCCAGCTCCGCGCGCACTGCGCCGTCGCCATAGTGGATGATGCGCGTGCCCTGCCAGATCACCTTGCCGTCGGCGTCCACGACGCGGGCTTCGAAGCGGTTTTCACCGTCGGCCAGCGCGACACCGCGCCAGCGGCTCAACGCGACCGTCTTCGCTTCGTTGAAGGCGACACCGTCGAACGCCAGCGTGTCCAGGGTCTTGCCGTTCACGGTGACTTCGGCGCTCTGCTGCGAGCCGTGCCTGATCGCGAGTTTCGCCGCGGCGATGGTCGCCACCGCGTCCGATTCCGGCGTCACCCAGCCCAGGCCTGGCTGCAGGGTTTCGATATCCACAGCCTTGAACGATGCGATCTGTTCCTCGGCCTTCGCCGTCTTGCGCACGTTGCGATTGATCGCGGTGGACGGCCCGCGCAGGACCATTCCCTGGGTGCTGACACCCTCGGACGCGCCACCGGAAGCGACCATTTCCAGCGGTGCGTTGGCCTGGAAGCGCTGGCCTTCGATGACGATCTCCACACGCCGGTTGGCGGCCAGGCTCGCGGCATCCTTGCCCGAGTTCAGTGGCTCGTCGGCCCCGCGGCCGACGACAATGACACGGGACTGCGGAACATTGAGCGCGGCGGCGAGATAATCCGCCACCGACTGCGCCCGAGCCTGCGACAACGCATGGTTGTCCGCGTACATCTTCTTGCTGCGGCCCGAGATGGGTTGTGCATCGGCATGGCCCACCGCGTGAATCGAAATATCGCGGGCTCCGCGCCAGGAATCGATGAGATCGCGCAATGCATTCTGGTCCGCGAGCGAGAGTTCCGTGCGCATGACATCGAAGCGCGGCGAGAAGCTGAATTGCGAGCGCGCGTACCGCGCGGCGCCGCGCGACATCTTCACCTCGATGGGCTGGCTCTTGAGGCCGCTCTTCGACGGCGAGTCGAACAACAGTACCGCCTTGATCGGAAGCTCTCCACCAGCCGCCGGCGTCGCCTGGGTGCGGAATCGCAGGTCGCGCACCGAGCCGGGCGCCAGCTCACCGAACTTCGCGCGCAGGATGGAATCCTTGACCGACACGACCACGGTACCCGCGCCCATCACCTTGTCCGCGGCATCGGCCACCGCCACGCCATCCACCGTGGCGCTGCCGGCGACGTATTCGATGCCCGGCGGAAGCGCGGCCAATACGGTCACGTTGCCGGCAGGCACGCCCGTGACGCGAACCACCGAGGCATGTTCCACCAGACCCTCGCCACGCGGATCGGGCAGCAGCACCGAGTTGAAGGCGAAGTTCACGTCGCCCACCGGCGCGGCTTTCTGTCGCAGCACGAAGTCGCTGCGCCACAGCGTGCCCGGACGCAGCTCGGCGAACTGCGAGTAATCGCGGCCCGCGTGCCCCATGCGATGGCCGCAAGGCGCGAGTTCCAGGTAGTCAGGCAGCGTGAGCTTGTCGAGCTGCACACTGTGCGTGCCGGGCTCGAGGCCTTCGAAATGGAACCGGCCGTTCTCGTCGGTCACGCCGTAGCGGCCGTCCTCGAGATAGATGCGGATGTTGGGCACGCCGGTGTCAGCGCGACCCGCATCGTCTTTTACGACCGGCGCATCGCAGTCGCCCTCGAATACGCGGCCGACGATGAAGCCCTTCTGCGAGAACAGCTCCTCGTTCATGCGTACCAGCACGCGCGCCTCGTTCGACACCACGTTTCCAGGGGCCTGCGCCACCGCCGTGTTGATGGCATTTTCGACGCCGCGCATGGCCACGGTGAACTCGAGCACGTACTTGAGCGTGATGGTCGCGCCGGGCGCGAGTTGCGCCTGCGTGTAGGTGAACAGCGAGCCATCCGGGGCGATCTCGGGGTCGGCGACGCGCTGGCCGTCGAGGCGCAGCGAGCCCGAGCGGAAACGCGCGCCGCGCGGCATGCGGTCGACGATGCGTATGGCGCTGTAGGCGCCCTGCTCGCTGGTGTTCTGCAGGGTGAGCGTGTACTGCACGAAGTCGCCGGGGGTGGCGATCTGCTGTCCGGCCACCTTGCGCAACACCAGTGTGCTGGCGTTCGAATCGAGGGGGATATCCACCGCCACCGCGGGCGCGGCGAGCACCGGGAACGGACGGCCGAACGAACCATCACTCAGGCGGTACGGGGCATTCGGCAGCGCCTGCAGGTCGATGACCGTGCGCTGCGAGGGGAATAGATAGGACCCGGGCGGAATCACCTCGAGCTGGTAGCTGCCGGGCGCCACCAGGGGGAAGCGGAAAATGCCCGCCGGGAAGGTGTACTGCGTGCCGCCGGCATCCGTCACCGCCTGGCCCGTGACCATTTCGCTGGGATACCGGCTCACGCCATCGTCACCGAACACCGCGGCCGGCTGGCCGGTGGCGGCGTTGATGAGCCGCACGCGGGCGCCGTCGATGGGCGAACCGCTGCGCGAATCGAAGATCAGGCCGAAGGGGTCGACCAGCGCGTCGGCCTGCGCGGCATCGGTCGAGTCGACGGGGTCGACGTAGGTGGCGCTGAAATTGGAATTGCGTTCCACCTGCAACGCGCAATCCGCGGCCGAAGCGGATGCGGACGTGGCGATGTATCCCACGAACACACCGGTGGCTGGTCCCGTCTCCGAAAGACGCAGGACCTCGGAATCACCCGTCGATGACGCGGCCACCCGCACGTCGACGGTCTCGATCACATTGTTGTCACGGTTCCGGTCGGTATCCACCACGCGCACGAAAATCGGCTCGCCGGCATGCGCGAAACTCGTGTCCTGCATCGGAATGGGCTGGGTCGGATCGAGCGTGCCGCCCGACGCCGTTGTCGGCGACGCCAACGGTGCGAAGCCCGATGGCCCGCGGCACTGCGTGGGACCCGCCGTCATCGCGCTGCCACTGGCCGCTTCGTAGCGCGCGAGGCTCATGCTCGCCCGCGACGGCAGCGGCTCGACCACCACGCTCACCTCGTTCGAGGTGATGGTGCGGGCCTGGCCGGATTCCAGCGTGTATTCCACGCTGCCGGTGTTTCGAACCACCGTTCCCGGCGCAGTGATCTGCGCCACGGAAACGTTCGCCATAGTGAGACCGGCCGCAAATAACAACGAACACGCGAACCACGCCTTCACGCGGCTCCCAAATGCGCCGAAGGCGGGGTAGCTAGTCGCTACCCCGCCCTCTGCGTGAGAGTACCCGTTGTCGCGGGCGTGGGACTTGGGTCGTCCCTTCGGGCTCCAGGCCCGTTTACCCGCTGCGATCGGCATCATGACGTTGGTTGGCCTTCCGTCGGTCCGATCAATCGGCGATGGTCATGCGGAAGCGCACGGCCACTTCGGTCGCGACACCACCGGTGGCCACCTGCGTCAGCGCCGGAGCGCCCACGGTGAGCACGCCGCCCGGCGTAACGTAGCAACCGTCGGCGCTGGGGCCCGCGGTGACTTCGGCCACGCAGAACGTGGGCGCGCCGGCTCCGATCTGGATGCTCACGTCCGAGGCGCCCGAGTTGTACTGCGCCGTCGTGAACGAGATGCCGTTGGTCGGCAACAGGTCGGTGATGACCACGCCCGTGGCATCGGCACCGCCGTTGTTGGTCAGCCGTATCGTGTATTCCATGACCGCGCCCGGAATCGCCTTGAAGTTGGGTGCGACGTTGATCGGGTCGGAGATCACGGCGCTGCTCTTGGCGACCGTCAGCGTGGCGCTGGAGACCACGAAGACGCTGTCTGCGGACTCGGTGGCATCCTGACCGGCATCGGCGAAGATGTTCTGCTCGGTGCCGGGGATGTCGGCATCGTCGTTGTGCTTCGGAACCACGGTGGCCGCGCCGCTGTTCGCAATCCGCGCCTGCGCCGTCAGGCGCACCGCGGCGACGGCGCCGTTGATGAAGCCGGCGGCGATGGTGTCGGCATTGGCGACCACGAACACATAGACGCAGTCGTCGGCAGCCAGGCTGTCCACGAATACCGTCGTATCGGTGCTCGAGTCATACGTGGGCGTCGGGGTCGTGTCGTCGCAAGCCGCGCCCGACACGAACGTCCGGGTATTCAGCATCTGGATCGTGTCCGCGGGACCCGCACCGAACGGATTCGCAACCCCTGTCAGGTTCGCATCGCCGTTTCCGGCCAGCGAGCCATTCAGGATGTAGCCCTGGGTCTTGTTGCCGCTGTTGGTCAGCTTGAACGTGGTGTAGTAGTCCGTGCCGCCCGGGCTCACGGAGACACCAGGTGCCGCATTGAGGCGGGTCACCGTCAGGTTGACCTTGTTGTCGACGAGGAACTCGGCGGTGTTGGAATTGATCGCGGCTTGGGATACGCCGCCGACCTGGTAATTGACCGTCGCGGTGTTCTGGATCGTCGTGCCCGCCGCGGTGCCTTCTGCGAAGGCCTGCTGCGAAACGGCGATCGAACCCAGCGCGACGCAAGCGAGGCCAACTCGCTTGATCTGCCTAAGGGACGATTTCATGGGTACTCCTCTCTCACTTGAAAAAAACTATTCGAGGACGGCGCGGAAACTCGCCGTCGCAGTGGCACCAGCCGGCAGCGGGTTCTTGAACTCCCAGCGGATGTGCTTGTATTCGTTCGTGCGCGCCTTGCGGTCGGCGCCGTTCTCCTTGACCGTCAGCTGGTCGGGTTTGGCGAAAGCCTTGCCGTCCAGCGAATAGGTGACGTCCGAGCCGGCGCCCGTGACGGAATTCGCGACCAGTTGCATGTGGGCCGGCACCGGGTTGTTGATGGTCACGTTCTCCGAGGCCTGCTTGCAGGTGTTCTCCGCGGTGATCGTCCAGATGACTTCCGTGCCCGGCACGACCTTGCTGGCCGCCACGCGCTTCACGCTCTTCCCGCCTTTGTCATCGACGATTTCGCGCTCGACCTCGGCCATGGACTTGAGCGAGATGCAGCGCGCGTCGGCGGCGAGCACCTGCGAGTCGACCGCGAAGGCGAGCAGCGCGGCGGCGGCGATGAATTTCAACTTCCCCTGTGACATGTGAATCTCCTTCAGTACAAACAAGCTTCAATTGATGAGAACGGCGAATTCGATGGTCTGGTTGCCGCTGGCCTGCGTGAGCGCACCCAGCGTCACGCGCACGCGTGCGTCGGGTGTGGTGGTGAATTCACCGGCGTCGGCATCCGCCGAATCGGACAAGGCGCTGGTGTTCAGCCGCAGCGAACCGGGCACGAAACTGGTGTTGGCGGGAATCCGGTCGGTGAGGACGGTGCTGGCGGTCCCGCCCGCGCCCGTCGCACTCACGACGATGGTGTAGTTGATGCGCGCGCCCGGCAGAGGCCGCGAGCCACCGAACTGATCGACGATCACCTGCGACTTCACGGCATTCACCGTGAGGCTGGTGACGAGGTATTGCGCCTGGCCCGACGCCGCGGCGCCGGTGAGACCGACCACGGCCTCCGTGCCACCGACGCCCGCGTTGACGAAGGCCGTTCCCGGCGCGCCGCTGCCGGTCCGGGCGTCGGCCGTCAGGCGCGCAAAGCCGCGGTTTCCATCGACCACCGTGCCCGGGATGTCGTTGACGACGAGCACCGTGACCGAACCATCGGGCGGAAGAACCGGATCATTGCCGCCCGCGACATAGGGCGTGTCGGCGGCCGACAGATCGCCACTCGCGTCCGTGTCGAAGTAGATAGAAGGAGACGCGATGGCCGGATCGAACTCGTCGCCGCCGACGGCATTGTCGGTCACCAGGCGGAACGTCTCCGGGCCGTTGCCCGTGTTCGTGATGAGACAGACGATCTCGCGCGCCGTGTCGCCCGGGCTGACGGCCACGGTCGGCGTCTGCACGGTCACCACGACATTGAGGATTTCCGCGACCCGCACGGTAACCGTGTTGGAAGTCGCGCTGGCATTGACCGCGCCCACCGTGTACGTGACTTCAGCGGTGCTTTCGATGTCGGTGCCGGCAAGCGCGCCCGCGGCATGCGCGTCCAGGGACGCGATGCCGAACGCAAGCGCCATCGTGCCGACGACGGCCAGCGAACGAACTGACTGCAAGACGATGACTCCTCGATTTTCCTGGCCGCTTTTCGCGATCAGGCCCCGCGACCGATTGCGGAGGGAGGCGCCAACTCCCTGACATCAGGGAATTTCCTACCTCGCTGCGATGCATAATAGGAATCGAGAGCCCTAGGGCGCGTGACTAGGGTCACGCCGACCCCGTCGCCACTGGGAAGCGGATCACATATAACGAGGTGCAAACCTGTGGAGGCGACCCATGGCAGGTAGGAAGCCGCGCCAATCCCGAGAAAATGTGACGGAAATCAAACCGCCCGGAATCCAGGCGGCGAACGAGAATTCCGCTCAAGAAGGCTTCGCGGCGGCCGATAAGGACGCACAACCGGAGCTCGAGCAAGCGGCAGCGACCGATGCCGCCGAGCAGATCCTCGGTGCGAATCCCCTCCTCGGGATCGACCGCGAAGAGTTGTTGGCCGCGGGCAAACGCCTGCTGCGATTGATGACGCTCAGACCCGAGGTTCTCATCGAAGAGAACCTGCGGTTTGGCCGTGAGCTCCTGGCCATCGCCATGGGCCAGTCGAAAATCCTGCCGGACGCGCGCGACCGGCGGTTCAGTCATAACGTCTGGCAGAAGAACGGCTATTACAAGCGGCTCATGCAGGGCTTCGTGGCGTGGCGCGACATGCTCAACCGCGTCCTGGACCGCGCCGATACCACCACCGACGACCGCGAACGCGCGCGTTTCGTCTTGCAGCTCTTCACGGAAACCTTTGCGCCTACCAATTCGTTGCTGGGCAACCCCGGCGCGCTGCAGAGACTCACCGAGACACGCGGCAAGAGCCTGCTGTGGGGCCTGCAGAATTTCATCGACGACCTGACCAACAACTTCGGCATGCCGCGGCAGGTCGACGAACGCAAGTTCAAGGTGGGGCAGAATCTCGCGACGACCCCGGGCGCCGTGGTGTATCGCGGCGAGAGTTTCGAACTCATCCAGTACTCCGCGCAGACCGACCGCGTGCAGAAGCGCCCGCTGCTCATCGTTCCGCCGCAGATCAACAAGTTCTACGCCACCGATCTCGCGCCCGGGCGCAGCTTCGCCGAATACGCGGTACAGCACGGCATCCAGACCTTCACCATCAGCTGGCGAAACCCCACGGCCGCGCAACGCGACTGGAACATGGAGACCTATCTTTCGGCGTGCAAGCAAGCCATCTCCGTGGCCTGCGACATCACCGGCGCGGACAGCGTGAATGCCATGGCGGCCTGCGCCGGCGGTTTCACTCTCGCCACCCTGCTCGGGCACCTGGCGGCGAAGGGTGAAAGGCGCATCGCATCCGCCACGCTGCTGGTGACGGTGCTCGACACATCAGCGCCCACGCTCCTTGGTCAATTCGCGTCGCGCTCGGGCGTGAACGCCACCATCGAGAAGTCGCGCCGCGCAGGCGTGCTGGAAGGCAGCGAGATGGCGCGGGTATTCGCCTGGCTGCGGCCCAACGACCTGGTCTGGCTGTTCGTCGCCAACAACTGGGTGATGGGCAATCGTCCGCCGGCATTCGACATCCTTTACTGGAACTCGGATACGACGCGGCTGCCCGCGGAGTTCCACGCCGACCTGCTGCGGATGTTCATGGATAACCCGTTGCGCGTGCCCGGGAAGATCGAGGTGCTGGGCACACCCATCGACATGTCGAAAGTGGATGTGCCGGCCTACGTGGTCGCTGGTGTCACCGACCACATCACGCCCTGGCAGGCCTGTTACCAGTCGCGGAACATCCTGCGTGGCAAGATCGATTTCGTGCTGTCGTCGAGTGGCCACATCCAGAGCATCGTGAATCCGCCGACCAATCCGAAGGCGAAGTATTTCCTGAACGCCTCGATGCCCGATGACCCCGAGACCTGGATCGCGGGCGCCAGTGAACACGCCGGCAGCTGGTGGGATCACTGGAGCCATTGGTACCGGCAGCATGGTGATGGCGAAGTGCCGGCGCCCGTCGCGCCTGGCAATGAGCGCTACCCGGCCGGTGATCCCGCTCCCGGTCGATACGTCCACCAGAGATGAGCAAACCGCAGGTCGAATACATCGAGGTCGACGGCATCCACCTGCGCGTCGCCACCCAGCACGGCAAGGTCGGGCTGCCGCTGCTGCTGTTCAACGGCATCGGCGCGAATCTCGAGCTGTGTTTTCCCTTCATGGAGGCGTTGCCCGAGCGCGAGATCATCATTTTCGACGTGCCCGGCGTCGGCAAGTCGGAGATGAGCTGGCGGCCCCGCCGGTTTTCGGGCCTCGCGCGACTCGCGAACAAACTACTCGACCGGCTGGGTTATCAGCAGGTCGATGTCATCGGCGTATCGTGGGGTGGCGCGCTGGCACAGCAATTCGCCCGGCAGTATCCGGACCGTTGTCGGCGGCTGGTGCTCGCCGCGACATCCACCGGCGCCATCATGGTCCCCGGCCGTCCCTCCGCGTTATCGAAGATGATGACGCCGAAGCGCTACCTGTCTCCCACCTACATGCAGAAAGCCGCCGGAGATATTTATGGCGGCGAGGCGCGCCGCAATCCGAAGCTCATGTCCGCGCACACCTCGCGCATCATCGCGCCGCAGTTCATGGGCTACATCTATCAACTGCTGGCCGGCGTCGGCTGGACGAGCATTCACTGGCTGCACCGGATCCGACAGCCCACGCTGGTCATGGCTGGCGCGGATGATCCGCTGGTGCCGCCGGTGAACGCGCGCATCATCGCCATGCTGGTGCCTCACAACCGGCTGCATATCGTTCCCGGCGGCGGGCATCTGTTCATGCTCCACTCTCTCGACAAGGTGGCGCCCGTCGTCCGCGAATTCCTCGAATCGGACACCCCGCTCGCCAGTTGACCTGAATCGTTGACCTGGCGGCTTGACTTGAGAGCTCTCGCAAGTATGATGCATTGCATCATTGCTGCGTCGCAGCACAGGAGCCCCTATGAAATTCCAGGATCAAGTTATTGAAAGTACTGCGGATTTGCGCGCCCGTGCGGCCGCATTCGCCGACTCGGCGGTCACCCGCGCCCGCGCCGTTCTGACCTCTGCTCGCGTCGATTCCGTGAAAGCCTCGCTCGACGCCCTTCAGCTCGCGGGTCGCGAGTTCAACAAGGTGGCTCGTCGCCATGTATCCCGGTTCGTGAAGGAGAACTCGGTGATCGCGCGCGACGCCGGGAAGGAAGTGACGGCACTGGCTCGTTCGACTTACTCGAGCCTGGCCAAACAAGCCGCGAGCCCGGCGCGGAAGTCCGCTGGCAAGACGTCGGCCGCACGCAAGCGCGCTGCGGGCACGCGTCGCCGCGCGGCTGTCAAAGCGGCCTGACCTGTCATGTCATGAGTCAAAACAAACTCTGACTAATAACGCGCCCCTTGCGGGCGCGTTTTCATTTCTGAAGTTTGTTTTGCTCATTTTCAGCCGATTCCCAGAGCTGTTATCGCTAACACCCGTATGGTCGTCATCCGGGGGTTCACGGCTATACTCCTTTGTCTCGTCAGGACAAGACGGACAATTACAAGGACCACTCAATGGCCACAGCGCCCCAAGCGTTCACTCCCCTTCCCCTGCTCGCACCCGACGTCGCCGAATGGGTCGAATCCGTACGCCAGCTGACCACGCCCGACCGGGTGCACTGGTGTGATGGTTCCGCCGCGGAACTGGCGCGGCTCAAGCAGCAGCTCGAGAAGTCGGGTGAACTCAAGCAGCTCAATCAAACTACCTTCCCGGGATGCCACCTCGCCTATTCGCATCCCTCGGACGTCGCCCGCGTCGAACATCTGACGTTCATCTGCACGCGGAACAAGGAGGACGCCGGCCCGAACAACAACTGGATGGCGCCCGAAGAAGCGCGCGCCCGGATGCGCGCACTGTTCAAGGGTTGCATGAAGGGACGCACGTTGTACGTCGTGCCCTACTGCATGGGGCCCATCGATTCACCCTATTCGCGCTGCGGCGTGGAGATCACCGACAGCGCCTACGTGGTCATCAACATGTCCATCATGACGCGCATGGGTCATGCGGCGCTGGAACGCATCGCGCGTGACGGCAGGTTCGTGAAGGGGCTGCACTCCACCGGCGAACTCGATCCGGATCGCCGGTTCATCATGCATTTCCCTGAGGATCTGGCCATCGAGAGCTACGGCTCGGGTTACGGCGGCAACGCGTTGCTCGGCAAGAAGTGTCATGCGCTGCGCATTGCCAGCTGGCAGGCCCGGACCGAAGGCTGGCTGGCCGAGCACATGCTCATCGTCGGCATCCAGAATCCGCAGGGCGAAACCCGCTACATCGCCGCGGCGTTTCCTTCCGCCTGCGGCAAGACGAACCTGGCCATGCTGATCCCGCCGGAGTCGATGCCGGGGTGGAAAATCTGGACCGTGGGCGACGATATCGCCTGGCTGCATCCCGGGCCCGATGGCCGCCTGTATGCCATCAACCCCGAGGCCGGCTATTTCGGCGTCGTGCCCGGCACCAACCGCGCCACGAACAAGAATGCGTTCGACATGATCCATCGTGACACCTTGTTCACGAACGTCGCGCTGACCGCCGACAACGAGCCCTGGTGGGAAGGCCGCAAGCTCAATACGCCGGTGACGGATTGGCAAGGCAAGCCGTACAAGACCGCGGACGGCGGCGTCTCGGCGCATCCGAACTCGCGGTTCACCGTGGCCGCCCGGAACAATCCTATCTACTCACCGCGCAGCGAGGATCCGATGGGCGTGCCGATTTCCGCGATTGTCTTCGGCGGCCGGCGCCGCGAAGTGGCGCCACTGGTGTACGAAGCCCGCGACTGGCAACACGGCGTGCTCGTCGGCGCCTCGGTGGCTTCGGAGACCACGGCCGCGGCCACCGGCGAAGTGGGCGTGGTGCGTCGTGACCCCATGGCCATGAAGCCCTTCGCCGGCTACAACTTCGGTGATTACTGGGCGCACTGGCTGGAGGTCGGCCGCAAGCTCGAGCACCCGCCCAGATTGTTCCACGTCAACTGGTTCCGCCGCGATGCGGACGGCAAGTTCATGTGGCCGGGGTTCGGCGACAACCTGCGCGTGATGGAGTGGATACTCAAGCGTTGCGCCGGCCAGGTGGGCGCGCGCGAGTCGGCGATCGGCTATCTGCCGAACCCGGGCGATCTCAACCTGGAGGGCGCGAACGTGAGCGAATCCGCCATGAAGGAACTGCTGGCGGTGAGTCCCGATGCCTGGCGCAACGAAGTTTCCGAAATGCGGGCGTACTTGAAGGAATTCGGGGACCGCGCGCCTGCGGAAATGTCAGCCGAGCTGGACGGGATCGAGAAACGTTTGGGGTAAACATGGTGCCGGGTGGGGAAAGTGGGGAAAAGGACTTTTCCCCACTTTCCCCACCCGGCACCTACCTACCTACGCTTCTTCGCAGTAGAAACGGATAGTCAGGGGCGAATCGCGCTCGGGTACGCGACCGAGACCGATGAGGCCTTCGCCCTTGATCTGCACGCTGTCACGGCGGACGAACAATTCTTCGCCGCCCTCGGCCTGCACGAAGGTGCCGTTGGTGCTCTGGTCGATCAGCACGAACTTGTTGCGGTTGATCTCGATGCGCGCATGCAGGCGTGAAATGAGATTGCCGCGGATCACGAGATCGTTGTCGTCGGCGCGGCCGATGGCCACGTTGGGACGCTGCTCGGTGAGCATCACCTCACCACCGTCGAAAGTGAGCCGCAGGCGCATGGCTCGGCGGCCTTCCTGCGCGGAGATCGACACCGACGGCAGCATGCTGGTGATGTCGTCGGTCTGCCAGAGCACTTCGAACAAGGTGACTTCGGCGCCCTGACCCTTCAGCGTGGCCACGTCTATCTGCCGGACGGCGGATTGCCATTCCGGCGTCAGCAGCGCCACCATCGCCTCGGTGGTGATGATCTGGCCGGCTTTCGCCTGGCTGGTCATGCGATTCGCGGTGTGTACGGTGGATCCGAAGACGTCGCGGTTCTCGACCACCACGGGGCCCGCATGGCAGCCGATGCGGATGGCCACATGATGGCCTTCCGCCGTGAGTTCCGGGTTGCCGGTAATGGATTTCTGCATCTTCGCCGCCGCATTCAGGGCGTCGTTGGCCACGGCGAAGGTGGACATGACTTCATCACCCATGGTCTTGATGACCGTGCCGTGATGTTCTTCGGTGGCCTGGCGCATGATGTCGATGCAGGTGGCGACCACCTCGCGTGCGCGCTGGTCCCCCAGCTCTTCATAGAGCCGCGTCGAGCCGACTACGTCAGCGAAAACGATGGCGAGTTCAACGTCTTTGGCCATAGGGATCAGATGGATGGACGCGGGGGATTATATACATATGACCTAGAATGACAGCCCATTCGACTGATCCCCGTACCGCCTCCCATACCCAAACAGGCCTCATGCGCAAACAAAGCCTCCCGATTTTCACGTCTTTTATCCTGGCTTTCATCACTTCGGCCTTCGCCGCCGACAAGCCGGTTTCTTTCTCTCGCCCCGACCTGGCGGCGGCCGCGACGCTGCGCGAACGCGCCCTGGCCGATGGCACCGCTTACCAATTGGTGACGTCATTGACCATGGAAGTGGGCCCGCGGCCCGCAGGCTCGGCCGGCGACAAGGCCGCCGTGGCCTGGGCGCTGCGCGAAATGAACAAGCTGGGTTTTGCCAATGTGCGCACCGTCGATGCCGTAGTGCCCCATTGGGTTCGGGGAGAAGCCGAGTTCGAAGTGTTGGCGCCATTCCCGCAGCCCATGCCCGCGCTTGCGCTGGGTGGAAGCATCGGCACCGCTGGCGAGGGAATCGATGCCGAGGCCGTCATGGTCAAAGACCTCGAAGCGCTGGCCGCACTGCCCGCCGGCGCCGTGAAGGACAGGATCGTGTTCTTCAGCAATCGCATGGAACGCACGCGTGATGGCACCGGCTACGGCAAGGCTGTCGCCGTGCGCGCCAATGGACCCTCCGCCGCCTCGGCGCTCGGCGCCATCGGCGTCGTGATCCGTTCGATCAGCACCAGCGACCAGCGATTCCCGCACACCGGCGGCCTGCGTTACGCCGCCAATTCCCCAAAGATTCCCGCGCTGGCGATCTCCAACCCCGATGCCGACGCGCTCGCGCGTCAGTTCGAAAGCGGCAAGCCCGTGCGCCTGAGGCTGAAGAGCAGCTCGCGCGACTTGCCGCCGGCAAAGTCGGCCAACGTGGTCGGCGAGATCCCCGGCACCGATCTCGCGCAGGAAATCGTGATCCTGGGCGCGCACCTCGACTCCTGGGATCCTGGCGTGGGCGCGCTCGATAATGCCGCTGGCGTGGGCATCATGATGGGCGTGGCCAAACTGATAGCCGGGCTGGACGTGAAACCCCGACGCACCATCCGCGTCGTGCTGTTCGCCAACGAGGAATTCGGCACTTCGGGCTCGCTGGCCTATGTGGCCGCCCACGAGGCCGAGATGGCCCGGCACGTGCTGGGATTCGAGGCCGATTTCGGCGCCGGCCCAGTGTGGCGGCTATCTAGTCGCGTCCACCCCGCGCAGTTGCCGGTGGTCGACCAGATCTACCGGGCCCTCGCGCCACTCAAGCTGGCCAGAGGCGGCAATGAAGCCCGCGGCGGCGCCGATCTCGATGCCCTGGGCAAACTGGGCATGCCCATCCTCGAGCCCAATCTCGATGGGACGAAATACTTCGACATTCACCACACCGCCAACGACACGCTGGCGCAGGTCGACCCCGAGGCGCTCAGACAATCGGTCGCCGCTTACGGCGTCGCGGTCTGGCTGGGCGCTCAGTACCCCGGCAGCTGGGAACGCGTGGTCGCTCCCAAACCACCGCGCCGATGAAAACCGCCAGGGAATTGATAGACCAGCTCGAGCTGGTTCCGCATCCGGAGGGCGGCTTTTACCGCGAGACGCACCGCTCGGCGGAACTCATCCAGACGGCACGCGGCCCGCGCGCCGCGCTGACGTCCATCTACTACCTGCTGGAAACGCCGCAGTTCAGCCGCTGGCACGTCGTGGCTTCCGACGAAACCTGGCATTTCCACGATGGCGCGCCGCTGGAGTTGCTGATCTATCGCCCCGCGACACGAGAACTCTCCAGCCGCGTGCTGGCGTCGGCTTCCGGAGGATACGACCCCATGGTCACCGTGCGCGCCGGCGATTGGCAGGCCGCGCGCAGCCTCGGCGCGTGGTCGCTCATGGGCTGCGACGTCGGGCCAGGGTTCGACTTCGAGGATTTCCAGTTCATCGCCTCGGTCGAGGGCCACCAGGAGCACTTTCGCGACACGCTCGCGGACTACCGGAACCTGCTCTGATCAGGCGGCGGCGTCATCCAGCCGCTCGCAGGCGCGACCCACCTCGAGCAACAACTCCGCGGGCGCGCCCGGATCGCGTGATCCTTCCGAAAGCCGCCGGCGAAATTCCTTCGCGCCCGGCTGGCCCGAGTACAACCCCAGCATGTGCCGCGCGATCCAGCTCAGCTTCTCGCCGCGCGCCATCTCGCGCCGCGCGTAGTCGGTCATGCGTTCCAGCAGCGCCAGACGGGACGGTTGCGTGCCGCCCAGTTCCGCCAGCAGCATGGGGCGGTGATAGGCCTCGCGCCCGAGCATGACGCCATCCGCCCACGACAGCTCGCTAACTATCTGCTCGCGCGTGCGCAGCCCGCCATTGAGTACCACGGGCACCGGCGCGATCGCCTGTTGCAGTTCCCGCACCACGTCGTAGCGAAGCGGCGGTATCTCGCGGTTGTCGCGCGGCGACCAGGCACCGAGCACGGCCTTGCGCGCATGTACGATGACCACGTCGCAACCGGCATCCACGATGCCGCTCACGAAGTCTTGCAACTCCGCGCGCTCGGCATCACCAAAACGCGCGGCGGCGGCACGCGCGGATTCGCGGCGCGTCGCGCCCTCGCCGCCCAGCTCCTGCGCATCGACGACGCCGATGCGCAACTTCACGGTGACCGGCACCGACACCGCCGCGCGCATCGCGGAAACACAATCCGCGACCAGGGCAGGCCGCATCATCAGGCAGGCGCCGAAGGCCCCCGAATGCACGCGATCGCTGGGGCATCCGCAATTGAGGTTGATCTCGTCGTAGCCCAGGTCCGCGCCGATGCGCGCGGCTTCGGCGAGGGCCTTCGGATCGCTGCCGCCCAGCTGCAGCGCCACCGGATGTTCGGCCGGGTCGTAGGCCATGAGTCGAGCGCGCTCGCCGCGCAGCACTGCGCCGGTGGTGATCATCTCCGTGTACAGAAGAGTGTCCGGAGAAAACCCGCGCAGGAAATACCGACAATGGCGGTCGGTCCAATCCATCATGGGGGCCACGGATATCCGGCGATTCAGCTTCATACGCCTCTTGCTGCCGAGTTGTTTGATATCTTCTTCATGTCATCACCCTTCACGCCGCGACCCATCCCCGCCCCGCTTTCCATTGCTTCTTCAGCCTCTGGCCGCCGTAAAGCGCATGCAGCGCCGGCATTGCGAACACCTTGACGTCATTGACGATCTTGCCGAACTCATCGATGAGTTCGGTCTCGCCAATCTTTCTCACGAAGGCGTTCCATTGGACTCGATGTCCTTCCGCGAAAGCAGAGGTGAGTGGCTCGACTTCGTCCGCAGGAACGGGCGTCTCCCGATTCCTGAACGTGACGTCGATTGCCTCGAGAAGCGTATCCGCATTGAAGTCGAGATGGTTCGAGCAGATCCAGACATCGTAAAAGTCCTTCATGCGGCTATTGGCGTTGCCGAGCGCGACCATGGCCTGGAGCTTTTCCGCGATGGAGGACTCTATTGGATAGGCCAGCATCGAGATCGCGTCGCCGCCCAGGAAAACCGGGTACTCGATCATCCGCGGGCCGGGCACCATGACGTCTCCCACGCCGAAGTCGATCTGGATCTTCAGGCGCACGTTGTCCATGCGCGCATCCATCAGAACTCGCGTTCCCTTGTATTCCGAGTCCTTGGCGATGTCCTCGGCCACCACGCTATCAGCGACGAAGGCAAGGCCGTCGGCCTCAACATCCAGAGTCGCGCAATCCTTGATGAGCGCCACTAGACTCGCGTGATCTGCCTTGCCCTTTCGAAGCATGTCGATGTCCACGGTGGGACGTGCATTCGGGATTCCGATTGTTTTCAGCAGCAGCGCACCTTTCAGAATGACGCTTTGCGCGTGCTTCGACTTCGAGATGCGATACAGAAATCGCTCCATGGCGTACAGCTGAAGTACCTGCTGGAACGGCGCGCCGCTCGACTTCGATGTATTGCGCAGCTTCGCCAGCACCGACGCCGCGACGTTCTTGATTTCCTTCCCGGTCATTCGATCGCCTGCAGATACGGTGACATGGCTTTCTCGACACGAAGCAGCCGCGCGTAATGCAGCAGTTCCCTGTTTTGCACGTGCTTTCGTTGGCGCGCCAGGCGCAGCGCTTCAAGAGCCACGTCGAGTCCGAGCTTATTCCTGAACTTGAAGCAATCCACCACGCTACGAACCGCACTGTAAATCTTCACCGGCATGCCACCGATGCGCTGCGTCTCGAGCCCCTTGTCGAAAGTTTTGGGATCGAAGCGATACACGGTGACGGGAGTCGACAGCGTGATGCCGTGATAGTTGCCTCGCGGAACGGCAAGGTGAATCGACGATGGGTTCTGCGTCGTGATGCCGTGATACGCAAGCGCGCTGATCAGGCAGACCGCCGCATCCGGCGCGCGCGCCCCGACCAGGGCAAGGTCAGGATGCTCCGCTTCTTCAGCCTCGGCCAGACGGTAGAGTCCACGTCCGAGCTCGACGACTCGACCGCTGTCTCGCAGCATGTAGAGGGCGTCCGTGTGCACGCCGAGCGCGATAAGGTCCCGGGTGCGCAGTGTTCCGCCCTTTTCGCGGAAGGCCTCCAGCGCTGTATCGAGATTCCGGGTTTTCATGTGGGTAATACTAGCACCACTTATGTTTAAGTGGTATGTTTATTACCCGTTAAACAGAGCGTGCCACTACCAGCATCTATCCCGGGGTCCTTCGTCGCGCAAAACTTCAAGGAAATATAAGTTTCGTGCATGCGAAACCCACATGCCCGCCGTCCCAAGCCATACGCAAGAATCGACACCTCGGGTTCGTTTTGCATATGGCCTGGGAAAGCCGCAGACAAAACTGCGCTCGACTTGCTATTGAGGAGACGTAAAGGAGACAGGCATTCCCGGCAGCCGGCAAACTATTGAGACTGCACGCGATTCAAAGATCGTCCGTCCAATCCATCATGGGGGCGACGGAGATTCTGCGGTCGAAGAACTTCCTCGATTTATCGACGGAAATGCCTTGTTTTGTAGCGTCTTCCACTTGCAGCGTTTCTGTTGGATTACTGCGGATTCTGGGGAGTTCAATGGTTGCGTCAGTGACGCCGTCACGCAGGTTGCCTTGAGCGACGCGATTGAGCAAGGCGCCCTCTCTCGCAACATGCTCAGCGAAAATCGGTCCTGATGAACTGACCTGCCCCGACACCAGGCGAAGGCGCGGATCAATTCGCCGGCCGCTGGTCATTCGCCAGTTGCCTTTGTGCCCGGAGCGGTAACAAACAGTCCACATGCAAAACAAAGTTCGACAAGGCCACCGGCGAACGCGCTCCCGGCGGCCGGCGCACCGGTAATCGCCAGAATCATCGCCGCAGCGCCGAGAGTCCCGCCAAGAATCCAATACACGCGGTGACCGTACAGCGTGGCAAAGGTGAAGTATCGGCCGCCAATGATCAGTAACACCACCGGAAAGAACCATTCGAGCTTGTACTGCGCCACGACATACGCGATCGGCAAGCACATGAGGAGCCAGATGGTTCCTTCAATCGCCAAGGCACCCAACGGATTTCTTTTCGTGTGTGTGCCTGGACGCCCTAGCATCTTTGCAATGACTGCTCCGACCGGATGGATGAGCATGCCACCGGCAAAGAGTGCCACGGCCCCCGCGACAGGCGATATGAACGCGGCCACACATCCCGAAACCAGCCATGCAATGGCGGATGCCAGGACGCCTGGCGCGCCATTCAGATAGCCGAAACGAATGTCGCGCTGTGCATCAGCGATCGTCCAGGCATGGTTGTTCACGAACTCGTTCATCTTGATCTCAGTCAATTGCGTCGAGTGACCAGCCTTTCAGACCGTGTCGAACGGGTGAGCAGCCCGAATGTGACCAACAGGTAGATAGCAGTGCCAATGTGGCGCGATAAAACAGCCACCGGCGCTTCTGTTCGAAGAGCCACCAGTGAATCGCCTAGCGGCATCACCAATCCGACGATCGCGACCCACCTCAACGTAACCAGGTCGCCCCGGACCAGGAGCACCATCACTACGAGGGCGACAAACAATGTTCGAGAACCGTATACGTAGACCCAGCTGATGCTGGCAGGATCATGTACGGACATTCCTCGAAAGTCTGCGAGCGCGCCCGGATCCACGAATGCCTGCACTGCGTATCCCGCCTGCAACAAGGCCATGATGAGCGCCAGCCAGAAACCCGACAGTCTCCATGCCGGCAGCGTGCGTTGCACCGTCTCACTTCGGTCGAAGTCGCTCAAGTTCAAGTCCTTTATATTGCAAAATGCAATGTAAATCACCATCGCATATTATCTTGCGAAGTGCAAGGTATTACGCGAGGATTCGGCCATGCACGACTCGGCGCAATGTCGCTCCAATTGTCCAATTAACTTTGTCCTCGAGACCTTCGGCGACAAATGGACGCTGTTGATCGTCCGCGATCTGTTGTTCAAGGAAAAGCGGACCTCCGGAGAGTTCTTGAACTCTGCCGAGGGCATATCGACAAACATTCTTGCGGAGCGTCTTCGCCGCCTCGAGGATGCCGGCATCATCACTTCGGCGCCCGCCGAGGACAGGCGCTCAACGGTCTACAGCCTGACTCAGAAGGGCAAAGACCTGCTTCCGATCATGCTGGAGATGACGGCGTGGAGCGCCAAGTACGATGCTCAAACCAATGCACCCGCGAACTTTCTGGAAATGTTCAGGGACCGCAAACGGCAGCTGATAGCCGGCATTCTCGCGAAGTTGAAGTGAAGTGCCGCATGGCGGCGCGGAGTGGCCGATATCCGAGGGCGAAAACAATTGCCGGCATTTTTCACTCGCGCGGCAGTTTACCGATTGCTATCGGTACAGCTCGAGCAGGATGACCGCCGCATTCCACGCGGCATGCAGGACCATGCCTGGAATCAGGCTACCCGTGCGCATGCGCAGCCAGCCGAATATGAGCCCCATGGCGAAGTGCGTCGGAAATATCACGGGGCTCAGGTGCAGGACGCTGAAGAACGCCGCCTGCACCAGCCAGCCTTCCCGATCTCCCAGCACCCGGCGAAAGCGATCGAAAATGACGCCGCGAAAGGCGATCTCCTCGAACACCGCCGGGACCAGGCTGTAGAGCGCGAGCAGTTGCCACAGGCTGTAATCATGGCGAGCCATGTCGTCGGTGATGCGTTCGAAGGGGACGCCAACCATTTCCATCAGATAGAAGACCATGCCGAGCGCGACGAACTGGATTGCCGCCGCGATGGCCAGCTTCTTCCGGGCATTGCCATCGAAAGTGGCAGGGCGCAGCAGCGGTAGAACTTCCGCCCGGTGCGGGAAAGCGAAGCCGGCGATCACCAGGGAGTGGGCCAGCGTCGCCCAGAGCACGAAGTCGCCATCGGGCTGGACCGAGTAGGCGATACCGAAGATCAGTGAGGCAAGCATCAGCAGGCCGTAGAGCCATCCGACCACCTGCAGGCCACGCCATGGATCCTTCGATGGGCCGGGCTCGGGTACCCACTGATCCTTCGCAGGGCCCGCGGTCTCGGTGACGGCTGAGGGGTCCTGTTCCGCCTGGGAAGAGCGCGTCCCGCAACGAGCGCAGAAATGCGACGCCGCCCGGAGCGTCGCCCCGCATTTGACGCAAACGGGAAGCGGTGGTGTCTCGCTATCCATTGGCGGTGCGCAGACTCAGCGCACCCTTGATGCCCTTGACCAGGACGACAATGATGATGGCCTTGATGAGCACGCCCTGCACGATGGTCGCGGGATCGATGATGGCGCCGATGACCTGTACTGCCGCAAAGATCGCGGCCGCGATCAAAATGGCCGCGAGCGGCTTGCGCCGGCTCCACCAGGCCAGCACCAGCATGATGGCACTGAGCAGCAGATTGACGATCAGTACACCGCGGTGTTCCCAGACGACACGCTTGCGCAGCTCGCCGGCCGTGTAGGTGACGCCATCAATGGGTTCGAGGACCACCTCATCGTCGAACTGCGCCAGATTCGTCAGCGCCGTCTGCGTCGTGTCGCGCATGACGAAGAACATGATGACGCCGAAGATGGCGAACAACACCGCCAGCAAGCGGATCGCGTTCGTGGCTCCCTTCACGGAACCGAGGTTGAGAAAGCGCGCCGGTGTCCCCAGGGCATGCCCGCACTTCGCGCAGTATTCGTCGAGCAAGTGGATCTCGTCGTTGCATGCCGGACAGCGCAGGTCTTCGGGCACGAAGCGCGAGTCCGGAATCAGGGTCCCGCCCACCGACAGTTCGGTCTCGCGCGAAAGCGCATCCGACCGCAGATAGATTTCAGCGGAACGGCCGTCCGCGAGGGCAAAATTGAAGCGTTTCGAATTCCACTCACCCTCCACGGGCTGCCCATTCAACTCGACCTTGCGCTTCGAAAAGGGTCGCCTGCGTAACGCGATGTGCGTGTCCTTGTCGACGCGCCACTCGATGTTGTTCATTGGTATCCCCTGCGATCTTGTTGTTCTCGTCCCGTCGGCCGGCGGGCGCGGCATCCGGCCGCATATGGCAAAGGATAGTCTTCGAACCACGCCGAATCCACGTTTCAGGTGGGTGACTTCGGCAAGCGATTACAATAAGCAGCGCCCATGAACCGCCCCACCACGACTTCGGAGAGCCCTGACCACCCTCGCCTGTCCAAGCGCATGGGGGAACTGGGCCTGTGTTCGCGACGCGAGGCCGAGCGCTGGATCACCAGCGGCTGGGTGAAGGTAGATGGGCAGGTGGTCGACACGCTCGGCGTACGCGTGTCACCCGATGCGCGCATCGAAATCGACCCGGCCGCGCGCGAGCACCAGAGCGGTCAGGTCACCATCCTGCTGCACAAGCCGGTGGGTTATGTCTCCGGCCAGGCCGAAGACGGCTACGAACCCGCCATCGTGCTGATCAAGCCGGAGAATCGCTGGACGGCGGATCCTTCGCCTATCCAGTTCCAGCGCGAGCACCTGCGTTCGCTGGTCCCGGCCGGCCGGCTCGACATCGATTCCACCGGGCTGCTGGTGCTCACGCAGGACGGGCGCATCGCGAAGCAGTTGATCGGCGAGAACACTTCGGTCGAGAAGGAATACCTCGTGCGCGTGGAAGGCGAACTCACTCCCGAGGGCATGCAGCGGCTGCGGCATGGTTTGACGCTCGATGGCGTGAAGCTGAAGCCGGCCATCGTCTCCTGGCAGAACGAACATCAGCTTCGTTTCGTGCTGCGCCAGGGCCGCAAGCGCCAGATTCGCCGCATGTGCGAAATGGTCGGGTTGTTCGTGACCGCGTTGAAGCGCGTGCGCAGCGGCAATGTTCCGCTGGGCGGGTTGCCGGTGGGCAAATGGCGCTACCTGCGGCCGGAAGAGAAGTTCTGAGTTTCACGCGGCGCGAACCGCATCGTCGCGGTCAGATCGCGACCAGCCGCCACAGCGAAGTGACCTCGGCCGCGCGCGCGGCATGCAAAGGATCACTGGCATCGGCCGCCTTCGGATGCCGCGGCGGCACATCGTTCCGCGCGACCACGCGCAGCCCCGCGGCATCGAACTCGGCCAACAACTGCGCGCGCGTTCGCAAGCCCAGGTGCTCCGCCAGGTCTGACAGGATCAGCCAGCCTTCGCCGCCGGGCACCAGATGCGATGGCAGCTTGGCAAGAAATCCGCGCAGCATCCGGCTGTCAGGGTCGTAGATCCCGTTCTCCATCGGCGAGCTCGGCCGCGCGGGAATCCACGGAGGATTGCAGACCACGAGTGCCGCGCGACCCTCCGGGAAAAGATCCGCTGCGACCACATCGACGTGGCTGGCAAGCCCGAGTTGCTGGATATTGTCGCTGGCGCAGGCCAGGGCGCGTGGCTCGAGATCAGTGGCCACGACACGTTGTATTCCCCGCCTCGCGAGCACCGCTGCCAGCACACCCGTGCCCGTACCGATGTCGAACGCGACGCTGGAAGAATCTTCGGGAATCTCGATGCCCTTCGTTTGCCACTCATGCGCACCGATCACTCCGAGCAATGCCCGCAGCGGCGCGACGGATTCGCCCTGCGCCGGACCCCAGGCTTCCGCGCACGCTTGCCGGATGTCGGGCGCTCGTTGCAGCGGTATCGAGTAATCGGCGTCGAGCGGGATCAGCAGAGCGTTCATCGTGCGCGCCCGTTGCGACCTGGCCTGCCGGTGGAGGTGAAAGGCCTCGCCGGGATCACCGCTCGGCACTGATGTTGTTGATCGCGATTTGCGCCGGGGACGATCCGCGCGTTTTCCCAATGCGTTCAGCATCTGGCGCGCCTCTTGAAAGTCGCCGCGCCAGAGTAGCGCCGTCCCCTGACACGCGAGGCCATAGGCCTCGTCGGCCTTCATTTTTCCATCGGCAACCACCACGCGCGTGGGTGGCTTCGTATCGCCATGCGAGAGCCAGCGCGCCTCGCATTCCTTGCCGCCTTCGTGCCAGTGAACTACCGCGATTGCGTGATCCAGTGCGCCTGGCCTCACTCGAACAGGCTCACGATCACCTGGTACTTCTCGATGTACCAGCGGTTCTCGTTGTTGTATCTCGGAATGGTTACCGGGCGCACGCTCTCCCCGTCCGCTTTCCACACGCAGGGGCAACGAACAGGGTCGTCCTCGAGCTGCTCGCCCGGACGGCTCAGTTCGCCCAGGCCAACTTTCATCCGGCTCAACACGCGATAGAGCTTGGTAACATTTCTCGGCCCGCCGTTGTAGGCGGCCACGGGAAAGATGCCGAGCACGGCCGGGTTGGACCTGTAGGCCAGACGGATGTCCGCGCGCATTTGCGAGAGCTCGAGGTCGAGCAGGCAGATCGCCGCTTTCATGGCGTTCAGCAGATTGGTGGCGCCGCGTTCGAAATCGGGATCGAGCCGGGCCTCCGGGCAGCGCCGGACCACGGCCGCGTAGGTACCGTTTCCGCGGCGATTCGTGAATTGCATGGGTCCCAGCGCCTTGGCGCTCGAGACGCTGTACCGATACGCCTCCTCCTGCTTGAGTCCGTACTGGCTCAGCACCTCGTCGAATGCGACCGACTGCTTGTTCACATAGTCGGCATCATCGGTCTGCTCGATCACGGCCAGCGTGGTGATGACTTGCAGGGGAATGGAGTCGGCGAGCAGCTCCCCCGGGAAGGCCGCGCTCGGCGCCCTGGCGGCGCGCAGATCCTCGATCGCCTTCTGCGCCGTCGCGACCAGGTATTCCTTGCCACCGCTCACGAAGCCCGGATCGAAGGTGTCTTCGGTGAAGGGTAGATAGACGATGGGCTTGGCCGTCTGCACGACGGCGCTCCATTGCCGCCGCTTCACCAGGTTGTTGTCGAACACGGGGAATTTTCGCCCGAATACCTTCAACGGGTCGCCGTCGTTCGAAAAGGCGAACATCAGCCGTTCCGCGCCGGTGCCCTTCACGTGCCGCGCCTGGATCCCCGGGGTGACGGTCTTGAAAGCCAGTGGTCTC
>JAQSWD010000190.1 GCA_029266835.1 Steroidobacteraceae bacterium | reverse complement strand
GCCGAGATCCAGTTCGCCGACTATATCTACCCGGCCATGGACCAGATCGCCAGCGAGCTGGCGCGCATCCGTTATCGCACTGCCGGTGATTTCACCGCGCCCGTGGTAGTCAGGGCGCCATCGGGCGGCGGCATCCGCGGCGGGCAGACGCATTCGCAGAGCCCCGAGGCCATCTTCACGCACATCTGCGGCGTGAAAGTGGTGTTGCCCAGCAATCCCTACGATGCCAAGGGGCTGCTGATCGCGGCCATCGAAGACGAGGACCCGGTCATTTTCTTCGAGCCCAAGCGCATCTATAACGGCCCCTTCGACGGCGACCCCAACAAGCCGGCGGTGCCGTGGAGCACGCACGCCAAGGGCAACGTGCCCGAGGGGTATTACAAGGTGCCCATCGGCAAGAGCGAGATCGTGCGCCCGGGCGAGCAGATCACCATCGTCACCTACGGCACCATGGTGTTCGTCTGCGAGGCCGCGGCGAAGAAACTCGGCCTGGACGCGGAGATCATCGACGTGCGCACCATGTCGCCGCTGGACATCGACCCTATCTGCTCGTCGGTGAAGAAGACCGGCCGCTGCGTCATCGCGCACGAGGCCACCCGGTTCTGCGGTTTCGGCGCCGAGCTGTCGGCCAGCATCCAGGAGGAATGCTTCTGGTATCTCGAGTCGCCCATCCAGCGCGTCGCGGGTTGGGATACTCCTTATCCACACGCGTTCGAATGGGAGTACTTTCCCGGCCAGGCGCGCGTCGCGCTGGCATTGCGCGCGGCGATGGGCCAGGACTAAGAGGAGCCGAGCATGAGCCGTTACATTTTCAAGATGCCGGACCTCGGCGAAGGCACGGTCTCTGCCGAAGTGGTTGCCTGGCACGTGAAGCCCGGCGATCTCGTGCAGGAAGACCAGGTCATGTGCGAAGTCATGACCGAGAAGGCCGCCGTGGAAATGCCGGCGCCGGTCACCGGCCGCATCATTTCCATCAGTGGCCAGCCGGGCGACATGGTGGCCGTGGGTTCCGAGCTCGTGGTGTTCGACACGGACGCGACCTCCGCCGCGGCGGGTGATGCGCCGGCCGCGAAGACACCCTCACCGCCACCGCCGGTACCGCTGACGCCGACTCCGCAACGTCGCGTCACGGACCTTGCCCAGGGCGCCTCGAGCGAGGCCGCCGGCAAGCAGCCGGTCGCCGCGGCCAGGCAAACTACCGCCGCGTCGCCCGCCGATGCCAACGGCACCGGCTCGCACAAACGTGTCATGGCGTCGCCAGCCAGCCGCCGGCGCGCCGCCGAAGCGGGCCTCGATCTCACTACCGTCATGGGCACGGGCTCGGGCGGCCGCATCGAGCCGGGCGACATCGACTCGGCACTGGCCGCCGGCGCCGCGCAGGGAGCGCCGCCGTCCATGAACGCGCGCGCCAATGCCACGCGCGATGCGCGCAACGGCACCGAGGAAGTGAAGATCATCGGCCTGCGCCGGGTGATCGCGGAACGACTCACCGAGTCCGCTCGCTCGATTCCGCAATACTCCTACGTGGAGGAAGTGGACCTCACGCGACTCGAAGCCCTTCGCAAGCACCTCAACGAGCGCCGGCCGCCGGCCGCGCCGCCGCTGACCTTCCTGCCGTTCATCGTCTCCGCGCTGACGCGCGTGCTCGCCCGTTTCCCGCAATGCAACGCGCTGTACGACTCGGCGCGCGGCGTGCTGGTGAAGCACAGCGCCGTGCACGTGGGCATCGCCACGCAGACGCCGCAAGGCCTCAAGGTGCCCGTGGTGCGCAACGCCGAGTCGCGCTCGCTGCACGACCTGGCCGCGGAGATCCGCCGGGTGTCGGAGGCCGCGCGCGCCAACAAGTCGCCGCGGGAGGAACTCACGGGCTCGACCATCACCGTCACCTCGCTGGGCAAGCTCGGCGGCATCGCGTCCACACCCATGATCAACATGCCCGAGGTGTCCATCATCGGCATCAACAAGGCCATCGAACGCGCCGTGGTCGTGGATGGTCAGATCGCGGTGCGCCTGATGATGAATCTCTCGTCGTCCTTCGATCATCGCTTCGTGGATGGTTATGACTGCGCGTCGATGATCCAGGCGCTGAAGGATCTGCTGGAACAGCCCGCGACGATCTTCATCGATTGAAGCACCGGCGGGCGCTGGTCCCGCGCTTGCGGAGCCCCGGGCCCGCGGGAATCGGGGCGTTCCCCCGGGCCTCCTACAAAAAAGTGTGCGCGGGCTCGCGGCGCGGCCCACGTCCCGGCGGCAAAGTCCGCACCATGCATTCCCGGTGCAAAAACTGCCTGTATTGCAGCGTGCTCCAGTACGTGAGCCTCGGCGACCCGCCGGCCGTGAAAGGCTGGAAGCGCCCCGTGCTGGCCGTGGCCGGACTGGCGTTGACCGTCTGCACGGTGATGGCGCTGCGATTCGCCTGGGAACGAACCGGGGCGGTGTTCTTCGCGACCGTATCCGTGATCCTCATGATGATCGCGTTGCTGGGTGTGGCCATCTCGGTCCGCGGTTGCGACCACTGCGTCGCCCGCTACCTGGGCAGGACGCTGTGACCGAGCGTCCGGCCCGCGCGCGTCTGCAGTCCCTCTGCGGTACCGCTCGCGGTATCGCCAGCAAGAAAACTTCGTCCGAGGGCAGGCCCTCGAAGCACAAGCCCTGCCGCTACGCCGCCATCTGGACCTGCCAGCGCTCGCCGGATTGTTCGCGACGGATGTCCGAGCGCCGCTGATCGGCATCTTGGGGATGGCGTTCGCGCCGTCACAGGTTCAATCTTGGCGTAACAAACGGCTGCAGGTGTTCGATGCACACCTTCGACATCCGGTTCGCCAAATCCGAGGGGCTGGCCGCGCTGTTCGAAGCGCCTGCCAACCGCCGTGGCTGGAAAGGCGCGGGAAAACTAAGCATCGACTCGCAGGGAATCAGCATCGCGATGAAGCGCGGGCTGCCGGGCCTGTTCTCGCGACGCTTGCGGCGCTTCGCCGCTCACGATCTTGCCGAGGTCTATCGCGAAGGTGACGCGCTGCGCCTGGAGTTCGCCACGAATTTCTCGCGCGAAGTGCTGCCCATCTGGACCCGGGGCGCCGAGGTGGCGGCGGAGATCGTCCAACTACTCCCGACCCGGCAGACGGTGGAGCTGGAACATTCCACCTCGCCGGCATCCGCGTACCGGCTCGACCGGGTCTTGTGCGCGTTGATGGTCGCGGTCGTGGTGATGATCGCGGGGGCGGTCTATCTGCTCAACCGGTCGCCGGCCACGATCCAGGCACCGGCCACTGCGACACCGGCGCCTGCCGCCGCGGAACCGGACGCACCCACCGCCGATGCAGTCGAGAAGGCCGCCCCCGCTCTGCCGATGGCACGAACTTCGCCCGCCTGGCCCGCCGCGCGGCGCCATGTCACCGCCTTCGAAGCGGAAATCGCGACGCTGCGCGCCGAGTTCGTGACACTGATGGAATCGCCATCGCCGCTGCGCCTGGATGGCCTGGCGGCGAAGTGGCACGAAAAGCTGCAGGGGGTGCAGATCACCTTCGGCTCGCAGACCGGAGAACTCTTGGAACTGGCCAACATCCAGGCCGCCATCTGCATCAACTGGCGAGAGTTCCTCTATAACTATGCCGGTGGGCTCCGCGAGCAGGATCTCGAGCGCATCAACGCGGCCTTCGCAGCGCGCGAGCAGGCTGACTTGCTGCGCGAGCGAATGCGCTGGTACGTGCCCGACTAACCAGTTCCGTCGACGGCCGGCAGTTTCTCGCGCATCAGCACCAGTTCCTCCGCGGCCGTGGGATGCACCGCCATCGTGCTGTCCCACTGCTTCTTCGTGATGCCCGCTTTCACCGCGATCGCGGCGAGCTGGATCATCTCGGCCGCATCGTCGCCGGCGATGTGCACGCCCAGCACCTTGTCGGTCTCGCCATCCACCAC
>JAQSWD010000189.1 GCA_029266835.1 Steroidobacteraceae bacterium | reverse complement strand
CGTTGTTGACGGAGCCAAACGAGTCATTGTGTAATCACAATAGTTTGCAACTCCGAGCAACAAGCACTTGAGCTTACACAACCGAATTGCAGTCTTCCGCGCCGAGAGAGGCATCTCCCGGCGGCAGTTGGCTGAAGCGGTTGGCGTCAATCATCAGACCATCGGCTATCTCGAACGCGGCGACTACAAGCCCAGCCTCGAGCTGGCATTGAAGATCGCGCGTCATTTTGGAGTGACGATCGAAATGCTCTTCTCGCTCGAGCGTTTCGAACCGATTGCCATGACGCTCAAGCGGACAGGAGATGACACATGAAGACCGGCCGCAAGAGTTTCCTGGAGATACTGGATGACAGCGTGAGATGGACTGGCATGCCCGCCCGCGTCGCTCAACAGCTATCCGGTGATCCCGATCGCAGGCATCAGCCGCTGCGCTGGAGGCCGATCGGGCCGATCATGTACGCATGCGTGCTGTTCGTGATTGCCCTGGTCTGGCCTCCCTTGTTGGGGGGAATCGACCCGGGCGCCCTGATCGGAGTCCTGGTGGCGTTCTGGGGTGCGCTGTTTGCAATGGTGCCGGGCATCCACGCGAACGGGCCGCTGGGAAATTCTGCGCTGGAAGACGACGAACGTCAGGCGGCGCTGAGAAAGGAATCCATACTCTTTTGCGTCGGATTCCTCGCGGTGCTGAATGTGCTGGGCCAACCGCTGCTCATGATCGTGTCTCACTGGCAGGACTGGAGCATGGCAAGGGCCGCAACCGTCATGACCACGGCTCTCATGCTGAACATCGCGCTGTGGATCTGCCTGCCGACACTCCATGCCAGCTGGACTCTGCGGCAATTGCCGAAGGAATGATCCGGCCCGTTACCTGCTCGCCATGTATTGCCGCCAGCCCCCCAGCGCGCTGATATCAATGGCGCCGTCGACGGCATGCGCCTCGCAAATGAAGCCACAAACCTGGCTGCCATCCTCCAGCTTCACCTTGCCGAAGCCCAGCGGCGCGGGGATGCCGGCGACGAAAGAACCGAAATGCTCCACGGGCATGCGCCAGACTTCCACGTCGATGGCGACGCCGCCGTCTTTGACCTGTACGAGGCCCGGGCGGAACGGCGGACCTCCGGGCAGCGCGTAGAAGCGATAGATAGGCGCCGTGCGCGTGATGGAAATGCGATACGCACCGCGTTCCAGCAGCTGCGGATTCAGCGGCAGGCCCGTGAGATGCGCGCCGCAGACCATGACGTCGACGGTGCCGACCGGCGCGCCGGCCGGCTCGGCGGCCGGCAGTGGCCATTGGCCTGCGCCCAGCGTGCGCACCGAGGCCACGTGCACTCGCTCCGCCAGCGCCAGCAGTTCGCCGTCGCTCCAGGCCGGCGCGATCAGCGAGATGCCGAAAGGCAGCTTCGCGGGCGTGAATCCCGCGGGCACGGCGACTGCCGCAAGATCCATGAGGTTCACGAAATTGGTGTAGCGCCCGAGGTTGCTGTTGAGCCGGATGGGGTCGGCGTCCACCTCGGCGATGCGGTAATGCGTGCCGGCCGTGGGCAGCAGGAGCACTTCGATGCGCCCCCAGATTGGCGCGGCGCGGCGAACGAGATCCTTCAACCGGTACTGCGCGCGGAACGCATCCAGCGCCAGTGGCTTCGCCCCGCCTTCGATGATCTGCCGCGTCACCGGCAGCAGCGCCTCCGGCCTGCTTGCGATCAACTTCTCGGTGGCGAGATAACGCTCGGCCACCCAGGGTCCTTCGTACAGCAGCCGGGCGCTTTCGAGCAGCGGTTCGATGTCGATTTCGACAGGCGTGCCGCCCAGCGACTGCAGCCGCGTCACGGAGTCCTCGAACAACTCGGCGTAGGCGGTGTTGCCGAAAAACTCGCGCTGATCGGCGCGAGGCACTCCGAAGCGGAAACCCGGCGCCGAAGCCCAGCCTGGACGCAGTGCGCGACCCGCCGACCGCGACCAGGCATCCGCGGCGTCGAACTTCACGGCCACGGCAGCGACGCGACGCGCATCCGCGGCCGTGAGCGCGAAGATTGACATGGCATCCAGCGAACGGCAGGCCGGCACCACGCCGCGCATGCTCAAACTACCCAGCGTTGGCTTGTAGCCGATGAGATTGTTGAACGCCGCGGGCACACGGCCGGAACCCGCCGTGTCCGTGCCCAGTGAAAAACTCGCCAGCCCCAGTGCCACGGCCACGGCCGAGCCGCTCGAAGAGCCGCCGCTCACGTAAGAGCGGTCGAAGGCGTTCTCGCAGGTGCCGTAGGGCGAGCGCGTGCCCACGAGGCCGGTGGCGAACTGGTCGAGGTTGGTCTTGCCGATGGCAATGGCGCCAGCGTCCAGCAGCGCTTGCACTACCGGCGCGGACTGCGGCGGCAGGTAGCTGAATTCCGGGCACGCGGCCGTAGTGGGCACGCCAGCGAGATCGATGTTGTCCTTGATGGCGAAGGGCACGCCCCAGAGCGGCAGCGAATTCGCGCCCCTGCCTTCGAGCTCCCTGGCGCGTGCGCGCAGAGCGTTGTCGCCGATCTCGTGGATCCAGATGTGATGGTCACGAGTCTCGTGCCGGCGGGAAATGATCTGCTCCACCAGCGTACTCGGCGTGAGACTGCCTTCGGCGTAACGCTGGCGCAGCGACGAGAGGTTCAGATCGGGAATCATGCAGTCCTCGGTTGTGGACGGAAGGTGATCAACGTGTCGCCGGCATTGGCGCCGGAACCGGGCTTCTGATGGATGCCGACAACGGCGCCAGCGGCTTCCGCGACCACGGCGATTTCCATCTTCATGGCTTCCATGATCACGAGCGTGTCGCCCTTGTTCACGGTCTGGCCGGGTTGCACGGGGATCTGCCAGACGCTGCCCGCCACGGGCGAGGTGATGGCGATGCAATCCTCGGGCAGCGCCGGAGCCTCCGGTCTGGCTGCGCTGTCTGCCGCTGGCGTCTCCGCGAGACCGGCCGCGCGCCAGCGCTCGCGTTCCTCGTCGAACGCGCGGCGCTGCCGAGTGCGAAAAGCCGCGATGGATTCGCGTTCGCGCTCCAGGAAGCCGACGTACTCGCCGAGATCGAGATGACTCTCCTCGATGCGCAGCGGATGTTTGCCATACGGAAAGCCGGCACGGAGCTCGAGCAGCTCCTCGGCACTCACGGGATAAAAGCGGATCTGGTCGAAGAACCGCAGCAGCCATTGTTTCCCGTCGCGGAAATCCGCCGTCTGCCGATAGCGGTTCCACATCTGCACGGTGCGGCCGACGAACTGGTAACCGCCGGGGCCTTCCATGCCGTACACGCATAGATAGGCGCCGCCGATGCCAACCGCATTTTCGGGCGTCCACGTTCGCGCGGGGTTGTACTTGGTGGTCACCAGGCGGTGGCGCGGATCCAGCGGCGTGGCCACGGGCGCGCCGAGATACACGTCGCCCAGCCCCATGACGAGATAGCTCGCGTCGAAGACGATCTCACGCACGGCCTCTCGCGATTCCAGGCCATTGATGCGGCGGATGAACTCGATGTTGTCCGGGCACCAGGGCGCGTCCGTGCGAACCGACTTGTAGCGTTCGGTTGCAAGCTGCGTGGCCGGGTCGTCCCATGACAGCGGCAGGTGCACGATGCGGCTGGGCAGCCGCATGCGGTCCACGCGCGGCAGTCTGGCGAACGCGGCGAGCAGCGCGTCGAGCACGGCACGCTCGGTCAGCGCGCGCGTGTCGTAGTGGATCTGCAGCGAACGGATGCCCGGCGTGAGGTCGAGAATGCCGCGGCGACGCTCGTCCTGCAGCGATTCGAACAGCGCCTGCACCTGGAAACGCAGCACCAGGTCCAGCGCCGCCGGACCGAATTCCACGAGCATATTGCTCTCGCCGGCGCGGCGTATGCAGATGTCAGCGTGGTTGTCGGCCGCGGGCAGGGTGAGCATCACAGATGGATTGGC
>JAQSWD010000070.1 GCA_029266835.1 Steroidobacteraceae bacterium | reverse complement strand
TCCGAATGCGCATTGCGGTCCGCGGCGAACTGCTGGAGCAACGCGAAACATGCGCCGTGATAGCCAATCAGTACCAGCACCAGCGCGAGCTTCACGTGCAACCATCGCATGAGTAGATAGTCTGGCGCGACCGACAGCATGGCCACGCCGAAGCCGGCGGCGATCACCGCGCCAATGGTCATGATCATGAACAGCTTGCGCTCCATGATCTTGAAGCGCGCGTTGCCCTTTTCATCGTCGATGGGCGCGGTGCCCGCGAGCTGGATTTGCGCGTGATAGACGAACAGCCGCGGCAGGTACAGCAACCCGGCGAACCAGCTGACGACTCCGATGACATGGAATGCCTTCAACCAGAGCATGCGTCCCTTCCGGATATGCGTGAAATGACGGCCTCGATCGCGGCGACATGATCGGCGCGCGCATTGAGCGCCGGGATGTACTGGTATTGCTGGCCACCGGCGGCGAGAAACGCATCGCGATTCTCCATGCCTATCTCCTCGAGCGTCTCCAGGCAGTCCGCGGCGAAGCCCGGGCACATCACGTGCAGGTTCTTCACGCCGCGCCGGGCAAGCGCCGCGACGGTTTCGATGGTGTACGGCTGCAGCCAGCGGTCAGCGCCGAAGCGAGACTGGAATGACAAGGTCCAATGACCCGCGGTGAGTCCCAGGCTCTGCGCCAACAGCGTGGCGGTACGCTCGCACTGCAGGCGGTACGGGTCACCGCGCGCCACGTAGCGCTCGGGAATTCCGTGGAATGACATCAACAGGTGCGCATCCCCGGGATGCTGCGCGCGATGATCGCGCACGCTCGCGGCCAGGGCTTCGACATAGGCGCTGGCATCATGGTAGTCGGACACGAAACTCAGCGACGGCGCATGTCGCAAGGCCCGCAGCGCATCGGTCACCTGGTCGAACACCGCCCCGGTGGTCGCGCCACAGTACTGCGGAAACATCGGCAGAACGGTGATGTGCTCGGCGCCGGCGCGCCGCAGGGACTCGATGGCCACCGGCACAGTTTCACCGCCGGTGTACAGCATGGCCAACGCAACCGGAGTGCCGGTGGATCGCAGCGACTCCTCCAGGCCCGCACGCAACGCCTCGCTGTAGACCGACAGCGGCGAGCCCTGCGGCGTCCAGATGGCGGCGTATTTCTTCGCGCTGGCGCGTGGACGCACGCGCAGGATGATGCCGTGAAGTATGGGCAGCCAGAGCCAGCGCGGAAGCTCGACCACACGCGGGTCGCCGAGCAGCCCCGCGAGAAAGGCGCGCACGTCACGCGTGGCGAGTGACGCCGGCGTTCCGGAGTTGACCAGCAGGATGCCGTGCTTCATGGCCACGGCATCTCATGCGATTCCGCGCGGCCAGAGATCAAATCCACTGCCGCGGCTTCAGATAGTCGGCGAGCCGCGCTTCGGGCGAGCCTGGCTCGGCGTGATGGTCATACCGCCACTCCGCGCGTGGCGGCAGCGACATCAGCAGCGATTCCGTGCGGGCGCTCGATTGCAGTCCGAAGCGGGTGCCGCGGTCGAAGGCCAGGTTGAACTCCACGTATCGTCCGCGGCGCAGGCGCTGAAAAGCCTGTTCTCGCTCGCCGAACGGCGTATCGCGGCGGCGCTTCACGACCTCCACGTAGGCCTGAAGATAGGCGTCACCGATGCGGCGGATCAGCGCGAAACAATGCTCGAAGTCTCCGCCCACCTCTTCGTTGGCGTCGTTGACGTCGTCGGCGAACAGGCCGCCGATGCCGCGCGTCTCGCCACGGTGCGGTAGATAGAAATACCTGTCGCAGGCCTCCTTGAGGGAGGCGTAGACCGAAGGCCCGGCCGGGTCGCAGGCCGCCTTCGCCGCCTGGTGCCAGTCGCGCGCGTCCTCGTCGAAGGGATATACCGGGGTCAGGTCGAAGCCTCCGCCGAACCACCACATCTCGCCGCCGCGCGCCGTGAACAGGCGGACGTTGGCGTGCGAGGTCGGCGCGTAGGGATTCACCGGGTGCACGACGACACTGGTACCCATGGCGCGGAACGGTTGCCCGGCAATGCCCGTATGCCGCTCGCTGGCCGCGGCGGGTAGTTTGGCGCCCGAAACGTCGCTGAAGGCCACGCCGGCGCGATCGAAGGTGGCGCCGAGCTCGATCAACGACAGCCGGCCATTGCCGGCGAGGACGTCGGTTGGCGGGCGGGTCCACTCGTCGCGGTGTTGCGCGCTGCCGGGGTCGAGCGACGCCCAGGCGTCACTCAGGCGGGAGTGCAGGCCGACGAAGTATTCGCGCGCCGCACCGATCTCGCGTTCGCCGATGGGAGTGACCTGCATCGTCACGGCGCGCTCCGGAAGAGGTACCCGCGGCCGCGAAGGGTCACGATGTGCACCGGGTTTTCGGGGTCCGGCTCGAACAGCTTGCGCAGCCGCAGGATGAAATTGTCGACGGTGCGATCCGTCGGGAACTGGTCCATGCCCCAGACTTCCTCGAGAAGATCCGCGCGGGTCAGGGCGCGATTCTCGTTGGCCGAGAACACTTCCATGAGCCGCAGTTCCTTGTCGGACAGCGACACCTCGCCTTCGTTGGTCATCGCCTGGCCGGTGTCGAAGCGCACCCAGTAGTTCGAGAAGCCGAGCCGGGGCGGCGCGCTGGGAGCACGGCCGCTGGCCCGCCGGAGCAGCGCACGCACACGCGCCAGCAGCTCGTTCACGTCGAAGGGCTTGGGTAGATAGTCATCGGCGCCGGCGTCGAGCCCGCGCACCTTGGAGACCGTATCACTGCGCGCGGTCAACATGAGTATCGGCGCCTGGATGCCCAGGTCGCGCGCATGGCGGGTCAACGCGAAGCCGTCACCGCCCGGGAGCATCACGTCGAGGATGGCCAGCTGGTAGTCGCCGGCGGCCAGCAGCTGCTTGCCCTGCTCGAAATTTTCGGCGCTGACGATATCGTAGCCCGCGTGCCGCAGGTTCACCGCCACGAGTTCGCGTACCAGGCGCTCGTCTTCCACGATGGCGATGCATTCAGCCATGGGCGGCACCCTGCGTGACGGCCGCGGCCGCCGCGGGGGGCGCCAGCATCAAGGTGACGGAGAACACCGCACCCTGCCCGGGACCGCCGCTGTGCGCCGTGATGTCGCCGCCCATGCGGCGCGCGAGTGATCGCGCAATGGCGAGCCCCAGGCCCGCGCCATGTGTCATGCCATCGCCGCTGCCGCGATTGTGCAGATCAAAGATCTTCTCCGCCGTCTCGGGCGCGAAGCCGCGTCCGCGGTCACTGATGTCCAGGCGCCATCGCCCGTCGCTCACCACCGCGGCCATGCGCACCTGGCCGCCGCCGTATTTGTGCGCGTTGTCCAGCAGGTTCTCCACGATCACTCGCAGGCCATCGTGATCCGCGCGCACCTGCACGGCATCGATGACCCCGAGTTCCACTTCACCGCCGGAGGAGGTGCGCGCGCGATGCGCCAGCAGATCGGCGATGAACCGCGCCGCGTCGACGCTCTGCACACCGCCGCGCGGGTCACGCGCCATGGCGCGCTGATACGCGAGAATGGTCTCGGCTAGGTGTTCGAGCCGGTCGCACTCCATCTGCCCCAGGCGAATGAGTTCCGCGCGTTGCGACTCCGGGATGCTGCCGATGGCGAGGCTTTGCAGCAGGCCCTTCACGCCGGCCACCGGGGTCTTGAACTCGTGACTGGTGAACTGCAGCAGCTTCTCCATGTCTTCGCGCTGCTGCTTGCGCCGCTGGGCGATCAGGAACAGCACCACGAGGCTGCCGGACAACAACAGCGCCAGCAGCGTCGACTCACCCACCAGCATCACCCTGCGCCGTTCGTGGTGCTCGGTGATCTCGACCAGGCGGCTTTCGAGCTGCTGGGTAGTAAGACCGGTCTGCGCATCGAGCAGCGCGCGCTCCAGCGCTTCGTTGCTGCGCATTTCACCGCGCAAGAGGATGGTCCACCAGAACACCAGCGACGCAGTGGCGAGCAGCGTCACGCCGAGCACGATGAGCTCTGCGCGTTCGGCAATCCACTGTCGCAGTCCTGGTCGCATCACGCCTCGTTGGCCAGCACGTCCAGCAGTTTATCGATATCCGCGGTGGTGTGAGCGGCCGACAGGAAACAGACCTCGTATGCCGACGGCGGCAGGTAGACCCCTTGCGCCAGCCATGAGCGATAGCGGCGATGATATGACCCGACCGCCTCGGCGGAGATGGCCGACGCCGCGACCGGCAACGCGGCTTTGACATCGAAGTATGGCCAGACGATCGGGCCGATGCGCGGCAGCTGGGCCACCTTTACGGACGCGTGGCGCGGATGCGCGGCATCCAGGTGCCGGCCTAACATCTCGATGTGCTGGTACACGCCGCCCTCGGACAACTCCTTGAGCGTGGCCACGCCCGCGGCCAGGCAAACCGGATTCCCGGCCATGGTGCCGGCCTGGTACACGGGTCCGAGTGGCGCGAGCTGCGACAGCAATTCCCTGCGCCCCAGTACCGCCGCCACCGGCAGGCCGCCGCCGACGATCTTGCCGAGTGTGGTCAGGTCGGGCTCGATACCCACGACCTTGTCGTAGCCGTGATAGCCGAACCGGAAGCCGGTGATCACCTCGTCGAAAATCAGCACCGTGCCATGCGCGCTCGTGAGTTCACGCAGCCTGCGCAGGTAGGCCGCCGATTGCGGCAGCAAGCCGTTGTTGGCGGGGACGGGTTCGATGATGGCCGCGGCCAGTGAGGCGCCCTCTTCGCGGAAGGCCTGCTCCAGCGCGTCCAGGTCGCCCAGCGGAATCACCAGCGTGTCGGCCGCCACCTGCGCGGGGACGCCGGCGCTGTCCGCCAGTCCCTGCGTCACGACGCCGCTGCCGGCTTTCACCATCAGCGAATCCACATGGCCGTGATAACAACCATCGAACTTGAGGATGCGGCGGCGCCCGTTGCTGGCGCGCGCGAGGCGCACCGCCGTGGCCACGGCCTCTGTGCCGCTGACGACGAATCGAACCATCTGCGCGTAGCGATACGCCGCCAGCACACGTTCGGCGAGCTCACCTTCATGCCGGTGCGCGGTGCCGAAGGCCAGGCCATCGGCAGCCGCGCGTTGCACGGCCTCGACCACCTTCGGATGCGCATGCCCCAGGATCAGCGGGCCCCAGGCCATGCAGAAGTCGAGATAACGATTGCCGTCCTCATCGATCACGTGCGCGCCGCGCGCTTCCTTGAAGAACACCGGCGTGCCACCCACCTTGCGGAAGGCGCGCACCGGGCTGGACACGCCGGCCGGGATCACTCCCTCGGCGCGCGCGAACAGCTCGGCCGAACGTTTCAGCGACAAGTTAGACGGGCCGGACACTGGCGACTGCGGCGCGGATGAATTGGTCACGTTGCTTTCCTTCTGACAAATCTTGCGGTAGCTCGACGGTAGCCGCCAGCCAGCCGGAATCGCTGGCGATACCCAGGTGGGCGCGCGAGCCGATCACGTGGCATCCGAAGGGTGTCGAACAGCCACCCTCGATCACGCGCAGGAATTCGCGTTCCCAGCGCGTGGCCAAGACGCAGGACGCATCCGCGAGCTTCGCGAGCTGCGTGTCGATGGCGGCGTCGTCCGCGCGGCATTGCGCGGCCAGGGCACCCTGCCCCGGCGCGGGTATCCACGACTCCGGCGGCAATTCCACGCGCACGAACGCGGAAAGATCCAGGTTGAGGCGCGTCAGCCCGGCCGCGGCCAGGATGATGGCGTCGACATTCTTGCCTTCACCCAGGCGACGAATTCGCGTGGGCACATTGCCTCTCAGCGGCACGGACACGGCCTGCGGCGCGTAGCGGCCCAACAAGGCGCCACGACGCAGCGACGACGCGCCCACGCGTGTGCCCTGCTTCAACGGCAGCAGCCCATCGCCCCGAGGCTCGTGGAATTCGCGGCGGATCAGCAGCCAGTCGCCGGCATTGGCGCGCGGCAGGATGGTGCGGTTCAGCAGGCCCTCGGGCACCGCGGTCGGCAGGTCCTTCAAGGAGTGGACGACGAGATCGATGCGCCGCTCGATCAACGCCAGCTCGAGCTCGCGCGTGAAGAAACCCTTCTCCAGCTTGCCGACCAGTAATGGTGACTGATCGAGATCGCCGCGCGTGGCGATCACGGTGATGTCGGGATGCCAATGCGAATCCGGCGCCGACTGCCCCAAGGCCGACTGGCCCAAGGCCGGCTGGGTAAGCGCCGCCAGCACCGTGCGCGATTGCCACAAAGCCAGGTCGCTGCCGCGGCTGCCGATGACACGCGCGTTCACTGTGGCTCCCGGCGCGCCGCGGAAATGAACTCGTGCAGCATCGCATTCACCTCGGACGTGAGCTTGCGCGCGCGCTGCGGCGGCAGGCCTTCGAGCAGGCCGGGTAGTTTGTTCTGCATGAATTCCGTGCGGATGGCGGTCATCGCCGCGAGCGTATCGCTGGGTGGCGGCGCCAGCAGGGTCTGACAGATCTTTTCGGCGCTGGTGGCACATTCTGCCTCGAGCGCGGCGTATTCCGCATCGGGAAGCACCGCGCCGTGACCATCGAGTAGTTCGTCCAGTCCGGTCATCCGCCAGCCCGGCGCCGCGACGATCTGCAGCGGGCTGCCGAGGTCGAACACCTGCCGCCCTTCACCGGGCGGCAACGTGAGCCAGGCATGCGGCGCGCCGGAGGCGATGATCACCACTTCCGCGCGCGCCACCGCGCCATCGAAGGCGCGCATGCTGGCGCGATTGAAACTCTCGGCCGCGAGGAATCCCGCGTCGTTCAGCGCGCGCAGCATGGCGCGGCCGATTTCTCCCAGGCCGAACACGGCAATGGATGCATCGCGCGGCACGTCGGTGATGCGGTCGATCACGAGCTGCTGAACGCCGCCGGTTCTCCCCTGCGGCAGTATGCGGCGCGCCTTGCCCAGCATTTCGCCGACGCCGCGCCAGGCCACGTGCAGGTTGCGGCACACCGTGCCTGCCTCGTGCGCACGCTCGAACGAGCGCAGCACCTGGTTGCCGATGGCGTGCTCGCCCTGGGCCACCGAATCGAGGCCTGCGGCCACACGCAGCAGCGCACCCGCGGCCGCGGCGCCATGACGCACACGGGGGCGCAGGCGATCGGGGTTCTCGGCCGCGCCGATCAACGTGGCGCTGAACAGTTCGGCCGCCCACGCCGGGTGCTCCGCCGCGAACAGCCATTCCACGCGGGCGCAGCTTTCGATGCGCACCACGCCGGTGACCTGGCCGGCATCGAGCAATTGTTGCGAAGGACCACCGACTTCGGCGTCGATGGCGGCAAGCGCCGCGCGCACCGCCGACGGTGCTTCGCGATAACTCATTCCGACCAGTGCGAGCGGGACCATGATGGGCCGACTCCTTCTTGCCTCAGCCGAATTCCGCCGCGGTGTCGCAGAGCGCGGCCACGGTCTCGGGCGGCGTGCCGGGCAGGATGCCGTGGCCGAGGTTGAGGATGCAGCTGCGGCCATCGGTGGTGCGCTTCATGGTCTCCAGCAACGCGCGGGTGCGCTGACGGATCACGTCCGCGCTGCCCAACAACAACACCGGGTCGATGTTTCCCTGCAGCAGGTGCTTCGGATAAATGTCGCGCGCAACCTGCCACTCGGTGCGCCAGTCCAGCGAGAAGCCGGTGACGCCGCTTTCGCCCAGCATGGGCAGGAGGTGGTGGCCACCGCGCACGAACAGCAAGGTCGGCACCTTGCGCGCGTTCAGTCTGGCGGTGACGCGCTGCAGGGCCGGCAACGCGAAATCGCGATACTCGTCCGGCGCCAGCAAACCACCCCAGGAATCGAACAGCTGCACGGCGTCGGCGCCGGCATCCACCTGGCGCAGCAGCAATTCGGCCACGACGTCGGCGATGGTGTTCAACGCGCGGCGCGCCAGCGCCGGGTCGCGATGCATGAGCGTGCGCGCTTCGCGGAAGTCGTCGCTGCCGCCGCCTTCCACGCAATAGGCGAACAGCGTGAAGGGCGCGCCCGCGAAGCCGAGGATGCCGTAACGATCCTTGAGCGTTTCCTTGAGATGCGCGACGGCGCGCGGTAGATAGGCGATGCGGTCCACCGCGCCATCGACCTGCCAGGCGTCGTAATCCGCCGAGGTGCGCATCGGCCGCCCGATGAGCGGGCCTTCGCCCTTGCCGAACGTGACGCCAAGACCCATTGCGAGCGGCACCACCAGGATGTCGGAGAACACGATGGCGGCATCGAGCTTGAACTTGTCCAGCGGCTCGAGCGCGGCACGCGTGGAGAGTTCGGGGTTCTGGCAGACATCCCAGAAGCTGTGCTCGGCGCGCAGTGCGCGATAGCCCGGCAAATACCGGCCCGCCTGGCGCATCAACCAGACCGGGGGGCGGTCAAGCGCGTCACCGCGCAGCGCCGCGAGGAATCGCTCACGCGAGTGCATTGTAATAATCCTATTGAAATCAAACGTAAGCGTACGTCCGAGTGTCGGCCTATCTGTCACAGCTCTGTCATGGCGGCGCCCGCGCCGGGGCGCGGGCCGACCTCGCTGCTACCATCCGCGACGGAGTTCGCAGTGCCCCATACCTGGATCATCACCAAGTCCCAGCCGCATGCCGACAGCGTGGTCATCCAGCTGCGCCGGCAGGGGTTCGATGCGCTCGCGATTCCCTGCATCGAACACCAGTGGCGCGACTGGCCGGAGCTGCGCCGCATGGGCGCGGGAGGCCCTGCCGTGCTGTTCGTGACCAGCCGCGCCGCGGCGGCGCGAGTGGACGTACCCTCGGCCATCGACAAGGGCATCACGGTCGCGGCGATCGCGCCGACCACGTCGGCCACGCTCGAGTCGCGCGGCATTCGCGTCGGGCTCACGGCTCACGGCGGCGTCCGCGAACTGGCGCAGGCGTTACACGATTCACACGCGATTCCCGCGGGCGCGGAGATCTTCTATCCCACCAGCGACGCCGCGTTGCGCCAGCCAGAGCATCTGGCGGCCGTGGCCACTCTCTCGCAGCGGTTTCGCGTGCAGGTGAAAGCGGTGTATTCCGCGGCGGCGCCGGAGAAGCTGGAGCAGGAACTGGCTGCGGCGCGCGCTGCGCAAACGCCACTCGGCTACTGCTTCTGGAGCCCATCGGCCATCGAGAACTTCGGCGCGGCGCAGGGTTTTCAGCTTCCCGCGGGCCCGGTGGTACTGGTGGGCGGCTCGACGGAAAGATGCTGGCGGGAGCGCGCGCCGCCGGCCTGGCGGCGCGCCTTCAGACACGACGGCGAAACGCCGCTGGAATGGTCCATCCGCTTCCTGGAACGCGACCAGGGCGCCGCCGGTGGTTAGTTAGTCAGCGGATCGAACCCGGCTTGCGCATCATCTTGCGGATGTCGGCCAGGTGCATCTCTTCCGCTGCGATCTGGTCGCGCGCGTATTCCTCGAGCAGTATGCTCTTGCCCTCGACCAGCTTCAGCAGCGTGTAATACGCATCGAGACCTTCCTTCTCGTGCGTGTGCGACTCGATGAGGATTTCGTTGACGTCGTGCTGGTGGGTTTCCAGCAAGGGTCCGATCTTCAGCGAGGGATGCCCGCCGAACGCGGTGATGTGTTCCCCCGCGAGCACGGCGTGCGCATTGGATTCATTGGACTGGTCGCGCAACCACGCCACGATGGGGATGCGGTTGTGGCCGAAGACCATGAAGCTGTAGTGCATGTAGCGCACCACGCCCGCCAGCTCCAGCTCCAGGATGCGATTGAGGCTGTCGATCACCTGTTTGGTGAGGTCGGCGTCCAGGTCGGAGTCGGTCATGGCTATCCTCGTACGTTCTTGATCCAGGCTGCGCATGGTATTGCACCCTGCCCTGGATTGCAGGCCTGCGAATGCCAATGCGAATACCTCGCAACGGGCGGCGCTTGCCGAAGCGGCGCCTCGAATCCAGCGGAATCACGAGATGGCCGTTTGTGGCATCGTAACAATCAGTACCTCGCATGAACGCTCAATCAACCCGAGGGGATGAGATGAAGGTTGCCCTGGGCCGCGCTGCGGTCGTGTCGATGCTTTTTGCGATGGCCCTCCCGGGCGCGGAAGCGGCTGCCGCTCCCCCCACCGAATGGGTGGACGCCGCCACCGGACACCGTGTCATCCGTCTATCTACCGAGGCGGGAACGCGCTCCATCTATTTCCACCAGAACAGCATCACCCCCGATGGGCGGTTCGTCCTGGTCGAAATGAAAGACGGGCTCGGTGTCATCGAAATCGCGACCCGCAGGAACACCAGGCTGGTGGACGGAAACGTCCGCGCGCTGTTCGTGGGCCGCAAGACCGGCCTGATCTACTTTTCTCGCGGGGAAGATGCCGGCCGGCCCGAGCAGCAGAAGCAGGTGGGCATCTACACCGTGATGGCCACGGGTGGAAAGCCGAAACTGGTCGCCACCATCCCGCTGGGCTCCATCGGCTCGATCAACGCCGACGAAACACTGCTGCTGGGTTCGTACGCCGAACGCGAATGGCAGCTGGAACAAGGTCCGCGGGACCCCCGCTTCGAAGCCAATTACGCGGCCACCGGCAAGGACGGCAAGCCCCTGACTTTCGCCGAGGCCAAGGAAGTCCGGCTGTTGCAGCGTGAACAGGCGCAGATCCCCATGAAGATGTTCACGGTGAACACGAAGACCGGCGAGCAGAAGATCATCCATGAATCGACGGCCTGGTTGGGCCACCTGCAGTTCTCGCTCACCGATCCGCAACTGCTGATGTTCTGCCACGAAGGCCCGTGGCACCGCGTGGACCGCATCTGGACGATGAAGCTGGGCGGTGAACCCAGGCTCATGCACCAGCGCACCATGAACATGGAAATCGCCGGTCACGAATTCTTCGACAACGACGGCAAGACCGTCTGGTACGACCTGCAGACGCCGCGCGGCGAAGTATTCTGGCTGGCCAACGTGACGCCCGAGGGCAAGCGCACCTGGTACAAGGTCGAGCGCGACCAGTGGTCGGTGCATTTCCAGATTGCGCCCGATGGCAAGACCTTCGCGGGCGACGGCGGCGACGAAGAGATGGTGGCCCACGCCAAGGATGGCAAGTGGTTGTACCGCTTCACGCCCCGGGCCATCCCGGACGTCGCCGGCATTTCAGCGCCGAATGCCGGGCACCTGGTTCATCCCGGCACGCTGGAGGCGGAAAAGCTGGTCGACATGCGCAACCATGACTACCGGCTGGAGCCCAACCTGCATTTCACGCCGGACATGAAACACCTCATCTTCCGTTCCAACCTGCACGGCGAAGTGCACACCTACATGGTGGAACTGGCGAAGGCCGGAAGTTAGGCCGAGGGCCTATTTTTCCTCGAGGCGGTGGCGCCAGTTGGCCTGGTAGTCCAGCAGCCCTGGCAGCCGCAGCGGCGCGATGGATTGCGGGACGTCGGCCGCGGGCGCGGACATGCGTGCGAGATGCGCGGCGACGCGCGTGCCGCCACCTTCTGCGTAGGTGCGCACCGTGCCGACAGGCACACACGCGGCCAGCAACCGCGCGAACAGCGGGTTTCGCGCCAGCGGGCCATCGACGAAGATTTCGCCCGCCGACCCCAGCGACTCGATGAGCTGCGAGGTCATGAGGGCCGAGTACAACGTCGCCAGTGCGGCGCGTTGCACACCAGACAACCCGTCCACCGTCTCGATGCGTCCCTGGCGCCCCGAGTACGGCCCGGCGCTGGCGAATGACGGCAGCGCCACCGCTCCCAGAGAAAGCACTTCGATCACCGCGTCGATGGTCGGCTCATCACCACCCTTGGCAATGGCCTCGTACTCGCGCCCGCCCATGTAGCGCGCCGTGGCGACCGGCGCACCGAAGGCATTGACGTTGGCCAGCATGTCGCGGTCTTCACGCAGCCGGCGCAGGTCGCCGCGGTTGGCCATCACAATCGTCCAGGTGCCGCTGGACACCACCGTGAACGCCTCGCGCTCGCGATCCATGAGGAAGCGCAGGTAGGACGCATTGGAGTCGTGGATGCCGCAGGCCACTTCGCAACCCGGATCGAGACCGGTGGCGGACACCACCGAATCCTTGATGCGGCCGAGGCGATCGCTGGCGGATCGTTGCGGCGGCATGATGCGCGCCCAGCCCTGCTTGCGCGCCAGCGACGAATACGCGCGCTCATGCGGGCGCCACAGATCCGTGTGCGTGCCCAGCGATGTGACCTCGGCGGCCATCACACCAGAAAGCCGCCAGGCCCAGTACTGCGGATAAAGAAGTATGTGCGCCGCGCGCCGGAACAGTTCGCCGCGCCGGGATTGCAGGTAATAAAGCTGCCGGCCGAGGTTCAGGCCCTGCGGCAGGTCGGGCGAGAACGTCAGCGAGTAGGCATCGCGCAGCGGCGCATATTCTTCCGCCACCTCGTTGAAACAGGGGTCTTCGTAGTCGGGCGCGGCCAGCACGTCGCCAGCGTGGTCCACGAGCACGGCTGCCGCGCCATGTGCGATGGGCACGATGACGCCGATGCGCTCGCGCTGGGGCGCGGCGCGCAGGGAATCCAGCAGCCAGGCTTCGATGGCGAGTACGTCGAGCTGCCGCCCGACACCCGTCTCCACCAGGTCGTTGGGCCGGCGCACGCTCCACAACTCCCGGCCCAGCGCCGGATCCACCAGCGACAGTTTCGCGTTGGTCTTGCCGACGTCGAAGACCGCGATGAGTTCTTGCGCGGACTCGTTCATGAGTTCGCCTCGCGCGACAACCGGAGCCGCCCGAGCAGCGCTGGCACCGCCACCACGAGGATGAGCAACGAACCCGTGAAAATCGACATGACGATGCCGGGTACGTTCATGAGCCCGAGCCCGAAGGTGATGAGGCCGAACACCAGCGCGGCCAGCACCACGCCCAGGATGCTGCCCTTGCCACCCCACACCGAGACTCCGCCGAGGATGACCATGCTGATGATCTCGAGCTCCCACCCCTGCGCGATCGACGGCCGCGTCGACCCCAGCCGCGACGTCAGCAACACGGCCGCGAGCCCGCTGAACAGGCCGGTGGCGGCGAACAACGCGAACCGATAGCGATTCACGGCCAGGCCTGCGAACCGGCTGGCAACCGGATTCGCGCCCACCGCGAAAATCGCCTGTCCCCAACGCGTGTAGTGAAGGAACACGCCGAACAATAGTGCGAACGACACGAACAGCGCCAGTTCATTGGATACCGGGCCGACCAGGTAACCCTGGCCAAACTCGGCGAAGCCGGGTGGATAGTCCTTGAGCACGCGGTCGCCCAGCACCGCGTACGCGGCGCCGCGAAACAGCGTCATGGTGCCGATGGTGGCGACGATGGACGGCACGCGGCCGATGGTCACCAGCGCGCCGTTGATCATGCCGGCCGCGAGCCCGGTCCCCAGGCCAACGCACACCACGGTGCCCGTGCCCGCGCCGGTGGAAGCCGTGAGGCCCATGGACACGGAAGACAGCGCGATGATGGCCGCCACGGAGATGTCGATCTCGCCCGCGATGATCAGCATCGCCAGCGGCAGCGCGACGATGGCGCGCTCGGTGAAATTGAAGGTGGCGTCGGAGAGCGTGTACACGTCGAGGAAGTACGGCGAGATCGACGCGAACAGCACGAACTCCGCCACCAGCACGGCCGCCAGCATGGTTTCCCAGCGCAACCAGCGTCGGGCGAAAATGCCGGCGACCCCGGGCGTCATGCGCGCGCCTCCAACGTCTGACCCTGCCGGTCTCGCTGCCGCGCGCTCAGCAACACGGCGACGAGAATCACCGCGCCATTGATGAACATCTGCCAGAACGCCGAGATTCCCACCAGCGGCAGCGCACTTCGGATGATGCCGATGAACAGACAACCCAGCAGCACACCCACCGCCGAGCCCGTGCCACCCGCGATGGAAACACCGCCGATGAGACAGGCGGCGATCACCGAAAGCTCGAAGCCCAGGGCGATGTCGGTGTAGGCCACGGCGAACCGCGCCACCCACAGGTAACCGCAGAGGCCCGCGATCGCTCCGCAGATGGTGTACGCGATGAACTGCGCACGGCCCGCGTCGATGCCCGAGTACTCTGCCGCATGCGGGTTACCGCCCGCGGCGTACAGGTCGCGCGCGAGGCGGGTACGGCGCAGCGCGAAAATGAACGCCGCAACCAGCAGTATCGACAGCCAGGCCAGCAGGCTCAAACCGAGGAGCTCGAGGCGCGGAAAGGCGGTGAAGGCCGGCGACATCTCGTTCTCGTTCACCCAGGCGCCGCGGGACAGTAGATAGATCACGCCACGGTAGATGGACATGGTGCCCAGCGTCACGACGATCGGCGGCAGGCGCAGCTTCCACACCAGCAGGCCGTTGAACGCGCCCAGAAACCCGCCGGCCAGCAGCGAGATCAGCAGCACGGGCACCACGCCCCCGCCGGGAAGCGCCAGCGTGAGCGCCCCGAAGGCGAAATCGCGGCGCGAGGCGTCGGACAGGCGGGCAAGCCAGTTCATGCGTCGCTGGCCGCGCGCAGCAATGCGTCACTGGTGGCGGAGGCGCGGTCGAATTCCCCTCGCAACCTTCCACGGCGCATGACCAGCACGCGATCCGACATGCCGAGGATTTCCGGAAGCTCCGAGGAAATCATGATCACGCCGCCGCCCGCCCGGGCGAACTCGCTGGTCACGCGATGCACGGCCGCCTTGGCGCCCACGTCGATTCCCTTGGTGGGTTCGTCGAGGATGAGCACGCCCGGCGCGCGCGCCAGCCACTTGGCGATGACGACCTTCTGCTGGTTGCCGCCCGAGAGCGAGCGCACCACTTGCGCGGGCCCATGGGCCTTGATGGCCAGGCGGTCTATCCACTCGCGCGCCAGAGAGGACTCGCGCGCGCGGCTGTACCAGCCGCGGGGTGCCAGCCTGGCGAGATTGGTCAGCGCGACATTGGCCGCCAGCGAGAAATCGAGGATGCCGCCCTGGGACTGGCGATCCTCGGGCACCAGCGCGACGCCGGCATCGACCGCGTCCGGCGCGAGATGCACCGCACCGCGGTCCGCCCGGGTGACGCCGAACAAGACCTGCGCGAGCTCGGTGCGGCCGGCGCCTACCAGGCCGTACACGCCCAGGATTTCGCCACGTCGCAACGTGAAGGAGATGTCCTCGAACTCGCCGGCGCGGCCGAGATTTTCGACGCGCAGCAGTTCCCTGCCCGGCGCGACGTCGATCTTGGGAAACAACTGATCCACCGGCCGGCCCACCATGAGCCGGATGAGCTCGTCGCGCGTGATGTCTTTCAGCGCGCCCGCGCTCACCGACACGCCGTCGCGGAACACCGCGTAGCGGTCCGCGAGCGCGTCTATCTCCTCGAACTTGTGGCTGATGAACAGGATTGCGCGCCCCGCATCGCGCAGCTTGCGCACGATGCGGAACAATTCGGCGCATTCACGTTGCGACAACGAGGCGGTGGGCTCGTCCAGGATCAACACGCGCGACTCGTGCGTGAGCGCGCGCGCGATCTGCACCACGTGTTTCTGCGCAATGCTGAGCCGGCCCGCCGGCAGGTCAGCGTCGAACCCGGCATCGAGGTCGCGCAGCACGGCGGCGGCATGCTGGCGCAGGGCGCGCCAGTCGACGATGCCGCGTCGCGAGGGATGCGAGTGCACGAACAGGTTCTCGGCCACGCTGAGGTTGTCGAACACCTGGCATTCCTGGTGAACGACGCCGATGCCGAGCGCGCGCGCCGCCCGGGGGTCGGCGATGCGCACCGTTTCGCCATCGAGCCGTATCTCGCCGCTGTCGGGGTGGTGGATGCCCGTGAGAATTTTCACCAGCGTCGACTTGCCCGCACCGTTCTCGCCGATGAGCGCAGTTACGCTGCCGGCCGGCACTTCGAGGCTTGCGCGTTCCAGCGCGCGTACTCCGCCGAATGACTTGCGGATGTCGGTCAGCGTGAGCACGGGGTCAGAATATCTTGGCGAACTCCGCCACATTACCGGCGTCGTAGATGAAGGGCTTGCTCATCGCGCCGACACCATCGGCCGTGAAACTGATCCTGCCCATGCGACCCGCGGGCACCGGCTTCACCAGGTCGCCGCCACGCGCCAGGTGCGCGGCCACCTGCAGGCTGGAATACCCGAGGTCGATGGGGTTCCAGATGGCGAACTTCGGCACCACGCCCTTCTGCACGTAACCCGCGAGTTCCGAAGGCAGCCCGAGACCAGTGACCTTGACCTTGCCGGTGAGCCGTTCGTCTTCCACGGCCTTGGCCGAGGCAACGATGCCTACCGAGCTGATGCTCACCAGTACCGCCAGATCGGGATGTTGTTTGAGCAGCGCCACCGCTTCACGGTACGACTTGTCGGATACGTCATCGCCATAGGCCACGGCCACCATCTCGAGGCCGGGGTACCGCGGCAACACGCGGCGCATCTCCGCCAGCCAGGAATTCTGATTGGTGGAAGTCGGCGTGGCGGAAACCACGGCGATTTTCCCCTTGGCGGCCCCATCAACCTGGGGCGCGAGCTCCGCCGCCAGCGCGACGACGGTCTCGCCGATCAGCGGATCGGAGGACGGCGCGAGGTGCGCGTTGCGGCCCGGCGCGGCCACCCCGGAGTCATAGGAGATCACCTTGATGCCGCGGTCCATCGCCTTCTTGAGCGTGGGCACCAGCGCATCCGGATCGTTGGCCGAGACCGCGATGGCGTCCACGCGCTGCGCGATCAGGGAGTTCAGCGTTTCGATCTGGCCTTCGGCGCTGGGCGTGGTCGGGCCCACGAAGATCACTTCGGCGTCGAGTTCCTTCGCGGCTTCCTGCGCGCCCCTGTTCACCGCGTCGAAGAAACCGTTGCCCAGCGACTTGGCCACCACGCCCACGCGAATGTGCCCCGGTTTGCCGTCGCCGACTGATTCCTTCTTGCCGCAGCCCGCGAATATCGCGACCGACAGGGCGACCACGGCGATGAACAACTGTCTCACTGAAACCCCCTCTGCCCGCCCGGTTCAGGCGAGTTTCATGACGTCATCTTCCTCGGTGACTTTCGCGACGATCACCTTGATGCCGGCGTTGCGGAAATCCTCGAGCTCTTCCGGCTTGGCGCCATCGTCGGTGACGATGGTGTTGATGCGGTCGAGGCCGGCGACGATCATCGCGGACTTGCGGCGCAGCTTGGAGCTGTCCGCCATCACGATCACGTGCTCCGAACGCTTCAGTAGTTTGGTCTGCGCCTGCACGATGAGCGGGTCGGCTTCCATCATGCCGAACCGGTTCAGCCCGTAGCAGCCGACGAACAGCTTGTTGCCCCAGAAGCTTTCGATGGTGTCGTTCTCGAAGGGGCTCAGCACGATGTTCTGCTCGCGGAACAACGTGCCACCGGGCAGCGTGATGCGATTGCGGCTGGTAGCGAACAGCTTGGCGGCGATCGGAAACGAATTGGTCAGGATGTCGAGATCGGAATTCTCGAGGAACTCCACCAGCGCATAGGTGGTGGTGCCGCCATTGATGATGATGCTTTCACCGGGCACGATGAGCTCGGCCGCGGCGCGCGCGATGGCGCGCTTCTGCGGCACGCTCACATCCTGGCTCATGGCGAACGGCATGCCGACCAGGTGAGGCTGATGACGCGGCCGAACGGCCTCGGCACCGCCACGGATGCGCTTCACTTCCCCACGCTCCGCGAGCGCGTTGATGTCGCGGCGGATCGTGGCCTCCGAGGCACCCAGAAGATCGAGAAGATCTCCCACGCTCACGATCGAGCGTTCCTCAACAAGCTTCAAAATCAGGTTATGGCGCTCTTTTTCCAGCATTTGACTGTCCCTGGACCAGGGCTTGTACCGGCCCATGATCGAATCTGAACGCGATTGATTGTATATGACCGCTTCGTGTGATAAACAGCTTTCCCGCAAATATGAGCGAGTCGCGGGCTCTACTTTAGCGCCTGCCGACCGGAGACATGGGATGAGTGTGGTTCAGATGGCCCCAGCGGCGTCATTGGAAATCGAAAACCGTTGGGATGACGCCCACGCGGCGAAGCTGTCGCCGTCCGAGTTGCTGCTGTACCGCTCGAACCTGTTGGGCAGCGACAAGCGCATCACCAACTTCGGTGGCGGGAACACCTCGGCCAAGATCAGGGAAAAAGATCCGCTCACCGGCGCGGAAGTCGAGGTGCTCTGGGTCAAGGGATCGGGCGGCGACCTCGGCACCCTGAAACTCGATGGCTTCTCCACCTTATATATGGAGAAGTTTCTCGGCCTCGAGAAGTTCTACCGTTCTCCTTCAGACGGCGGCACCGACAACGACGCCATCATGGTGCCGTTGTACGCGCACAGCGCGTTCAACCTGAATCGCGGGCGAGATCGGCTGGCTGCCGTGGATCCGTCCGGGCTATGAACTCGGCCTCAAGCTGCGCGAACTCACGCAGAAGAATCCGAAACTGAAAGGCGCAGTGCTCGAAGCGCACGGCCTGTTCACCTGGGCGGACACGTCCAGGGCCTGCTACGAAAACACGCTCGACATCATCAACCGCGCCACCACCTGGCTGGCCGAGAAGAGCCGCGGCAAGCGTCCCTTCGGCAACGTGGTGTCGCCCGCGCTGCCCATCGACCGCCGCCGCGAGATCGCGGCCAGCATCATGCCCATCATTCGCGGCACGATTTCCGCGAACGTGCGCGACGACCAGGGCGCGCACCCGAAGGTGGGGCACTTCGACGATTCGGATACCGTGCTCGATTTCGTGGGTGGCGAGAAACTCGCCGGCCTCGCCGCGCTGGGCACTTCCTGCCCCGATCATTTCCTGCGCACCAAGATCTGGCCGCTGGTGCTGCCCTTCGACCCCGCCAAGGACTCTCTCGAGCAACTCGCCGCGCGCATCAAGCCCGCCATCGAGGCCTATCGCGAGAAGTACGCGGGTTACTACGACCGCTGCAAACGGCCGAATTCGCCGAAGATGCGCGACGCGAATCCCGTGGTCTATCTCGTGCCCGGCGTGGGCATGATCACCTTCGCGGCCGACAAGGCCACCGCGCGTATTGCGGGCGAGTTCTACATCAACGCCATCAACGTGATGCGCGGCGCCGCCAGTGTTTCCCACTACCGCGGCCTGCCCGAGCAGGAAGCCTTCGACATCGAATATTGGCTGCTCGAGGAAGCCAAGCTGCAGCGCATGCCGAAACCGAAGCCATTGGCCGGCCGCGTGGCGCTGATTACCGGCGGCGCCGGTGGCATCGGCCTCGCCACGGCTCGCCGTCTCATGGACGAAGGCGCCTGCGTGGTCCTGTGCGACATCGACCGCGACGCTCTCGCGGGCGCTGAATCGGATCTGCGGATGAAATACGGCAACGACGTGATTGCCAGCTCCTGGATCGACGTGACGAGCGAAGAGGCGGTGTCGGCCGGCTTCCGCGACAGCTGCTGGAAATACGGCGGCGTGGACATCTGCATCTCGAATGCGGGCATCGCCTCGGCTGCACCCGTGGAAGACACCACGCTGGCGCTCTGGCAGAAGAACATGGACATCCTGTCCACGGGTTACTTCCTGATCGCCCGCCAGGCGTTCCAGTTGTTCAAGAGCCAGGGCATCGGCGGTTCCATCGTGTTCATCGGCTCGAAGAACGCGCTCGCCGCCTCGCCCGGCGCCGCCGCCTACTGCACGGCCAAGGCCGCCGAACTGCACCTCGCCCGCTGCCTCGCGCTGGAAGGCGCGCCGCATGCCATCCGCGTGAACGTGGTGAACCCCGACGCCGTGCTGCGCGGCTCGCGCATCTGGCAGGGCGAATGGGCCACGCAGCGCGCGGCGCAGAACAAGACCAGCGTCGACAACCTCGAGTCCGTGTACCGCGAACGCAGCCTGCTCAAGCGCAGCGTTTATCCGGAGGACGTGGCCGAGGCCGTGGCATTCTTCGCCTCGGAACGTTCCGCCAAGTCGACGGGCAACATCGTGAACGTCGATGCCGGCAACGCCGGCGCGTTCACGCGCTGATCGTCGCGGAATAGTTATAACGGAGCCGCCACGCGGCTCCCCGGGGGAGCCATGGCTTACGCCGATCCGCGCGACGCGAACTACATCTCGTCGGCCAACCAGTCTCACGCGGCCGACCTGTCGGCCGACTACGCCCACCTGGGCGCGCAACTCGCGCGACGCGGCGTGGACATCGACGTCGTCACCCGGGCGGTGGCGAATTTCAAGGTCGCCATTCCCTCCTGGGGCGTGGGCACGGGCGGCACGCGCTTCGGTCGCTTCCCCGGCATCGGGGAGCCGCGCAATGTATTCGAGAAACTCGAAGACTGCGGCGTCATCCACAAGCTCACGGGTGCGACCCCCACGGTGTCGCTGCACATTCCCTGGGACAAGACCGACGACTACAAGGCGCTGCGCGAACACGGCGCCGCGCTGGGTCTCGGGTTCGACGCCATGAACTCGAACACCTTCCAGGACCAGGTGGGCCAGCAGCACTCGTACAAGTACGGCAGCCTCACCCACACCGATGCCGCCACGCGCGCGCAGGCCGTGGCGCACAACATCGAGTGCATCGAGGCCGGCCGGAAACTCGGCTCGAAGGCGCTCACGGTGTGGATCGGCGA
>JAQSWD010000069.1 GCA_029266835.1 Steroidobacteraceae bacterium | reverse complement strand
GGCGCAGAACCGCCCGAGCATTTCGATGCGGAGCTGGAAGCCGAATACATCCGCTCGCGGCTGCTGAACGGCCGCACGCTCATCCGCATGGCCAGCCTGCTGGCACTGCTCGTCACTTGCCTGCGCATCGCCGAGCTCGGCATGACCGGCGGCGGAACTCTCATTGCTGCTCACCCGCTCGTGATCATTTTCCCGATGGTCGCGCTATCGACGTCCGCATTACTGACGTGGTTCGCGTGGCGCCCTTCCTTCTTGCACCGGTATCTGCCGCTGGCGAACTTCGCCGTGCCGACGCGGAATGTTTTCGTGGCCATTGCGGTCGCGGCGATGGCGGCACGTGGCGAGGTCGAACTGCTGATCGTGATGCCTGCCATGGTGCTCGGCCCGTTCTTCTTCCTGGGACTGCACTTCAGATCCGCACTGATCTGCGTGGCGCTCACCATCATCGCGTTTGCCGCCTCCGCGGTCGCCTTCGAGCTGCCAGCGACCATTCTGCTGCGCGCGTCCGGATTCCTGATCGTCACGGCCGCCATGAGCGCGATGGCCGCGTGGCAGATCGAAAGACAATCACGTCGCAGCTTCGTCGAGGGCCGCCTCATTGCACAGCTCGCCGAACACGATGCGCTCACCGGGGCGAAGAACCGTCGCGTATTCGACGAGCAACTCGCCCGCCTGTGGCAGCAGGCGGTCGAAGACCGACGCCCGCTCGCCATCCTGCTGATCGACGTGGATCACTTCAAGGACTTCAACGACCGCTACGGGCACCAGGCCGGCGACGTGGCGTTGCAGCAGGTGGCCAAGGCCGTGCAGGCGCAGATCCACCGGCCGCTCGACGTGTTGTCCCGTTACGGCGGCGAGGAATTCGCGGCGCTGTTGTATGACATCGATGGCCCGCAGGCCTGCGACATCGCAGAGCGCATGCGAGTTGCCGTTAGCGCGCTGTCCATCAAGCACGGCGGCGCGCGCGCCGCCGGCGTGGTGACCATCAGCGTCGGCGTTGCGGCGATTCAGCCCATGGCCAACCGCGGGCCACTCGGCGCGCTGCAGTTGGCGGATGAAGCGCTGTACACGGCAAAAGTCCGCGGCCGCAACAGGGTGCATCTCGCGGCGGAGACGGAGTACAGCGACCTGGAGACCGGCGTATTCGTGAAGCAATCCTTCGCGAGCCGATGAAGGGAAACGAGGGCTGATCGACCCCCGAATCAGTCCTCCGTCCACGTGAAGTTCGGAATTTCGGCGAGAGGCGTGCCAATGCCGATCGTGATCTCGCGATAGGGCCTCAGCTCGATGCTGGCCCAATCGTAGTCTTCGACTTTGACCGTGGTGCCGCCGTCGGTGACATAGATCTCTATCGGCAATCCGCTGATTCCCGCCACGTTCGTATTGCTCAGCGGCTGTCCCCAGATCTGGAACAGGTCCCCCAAAGTGAAGACTTCCGGCGCGGGCGGCGTGACGTGAATCCTGCCCGACCCGTCGTGCGTGTGTACGGGGTAAAAACAATGTGTCACGGGCGTCCGATGTGCGCCCAGATACCGCGGGACCATCTGGTGCTCGTTGTTCACGAGGATCGACAGGTGCGCATGGAACTCCAGCGCTTGCGGAGGATTGAAGACGCAGGTGAACCGGCCGATGGGCGAACCATCGGTAGTCGGATCGGGCCAGCGACGTGTGCCCACCGCGTGTCCATCGGTCAGGTCTTCCGGGACCGTGGATAGCGGCGGCACGGCGGGCGGGGGCGGCGGCGGTGGTGGTGGTGGAGGATCAGGTGGCGCGGGAACCGTCGGTGGCGATGCACCCGCTCCGTTGTCTCCGCCCGGGTTGACCTGGTAACCGATATCCCCGCAACCCGTGAGACTCGCAAGCAGCGCGGTAGCGGCGGCGATTTTTCCGACATTGTAAAAAGGACGCATGGCGCTTCCATCCGAGTGAGGTGACGACTACACCGTGTCGGAGTGCCGGATGCGGTCGGACTCGCGGAGGATGGCGGCCGCGCAAATCCTCGTGTGATGTAGGCATCCGCGAAGTGGCGTATCGGGGGCGCCGCGCAAGGCGGGACGCGCGGATTAACCAGGAGGTCGCCCTGTTCGTTGCGGGGTCCGCGTTTTGGACGTCGTTACTCTTCGTCGATTCCAAACACCGGCGAGCAAAACGCGGCGGACAGCTCGACCTCGAAGGACTCCGGAGTACCCGTGAGCGTGATGCCCTGGCAAATCCGCCGCAGATAACGCGGGAAATCCAGCGGCAGTTTCATTTGCAGCCTGCGGGCCAGCGCCGCGAGTTCATCGGTGATCGACTGCGGCGGCGCCTGCTTGAACGCGAACAACAGGACGTTCACATCGCCAGCCACCGGAACGAGCAGCAGGCTATCGCCGAATGCGGCGCGCGCCTTTGTGAGGTTGTCGACGTATCGATCGCGCGGCCCCCAGAAGTTCATGACGAGAACGCCGTTATCCGTCAGCTGGCGCGCGGCGCAAGCGTAGAAATCGGAGTTGGGCAGGGAAAGCGCGATCCCATCGGCGTCGAATGCGTCGATCAACAGCACGTCGACCCGCTCATCGAGCCGCTCGACGAATCGGGCGCCGTCATCGTGAACGACCCGGAACCGCTCATTATCTTTCGGAATGCAGAACTCTTCACGCAGCGCGATGACGTCTTCGTCGATCTCGACGACCGTGATGCGGGATCGCGGCAGGTTCCGGTAGCAGAACTTCGCGAGTGAACCACCACCCAACCCGATCATCACGATGTGCTCCGGGTTGGGGTTGAAGAGCAGGAAGGCCATCATCTTGCGGGTGTACTGCGCGATCAGCGCATCCGGATCTTTCAGCAACATCGCGCTCTGCGTGGCGTCGTTCGTGAAATGCAGTCGCCGTTCCAGACGCGAGTCGAAGATGTACGGCCGCTCCAACTCATCGCGCCAGGCTCGCCTGGACAGTTCATCGACGCTGGCGCCCTCTTTCGGATTCGGCACGCGAACCTTGCCGGGTTGGCATTCCCACGGACTTTCGAATTCCAGGAAGTTCAGGTCCTTGCGCTCGGCCATGGGTTCGCGAATAACCGGATGAGGCTCAAATGTGAATTGCATGATAATCTACATCGCATCCCCGATTTCGAGGAACAACTCCTTGACCCTGGAAGAACGCACCGCGCGCCTGACCATCCTGATCGACCCGCGAAAAAAGGCGGTATTCGAGCGTCTCTGCGCAGAAGAAGATTCGACACCCTCCCAGGTCGTGCGGCGGCTCATGCGCGCCTATATCGAATCGCGCACGGGCAAACCCTGGACCGCCGAAGCGGAATCCAGAACGTCGCGTCGCAAGAACAGTTAGATCGCGGAGGCATCATTACCAGCCTGGCGAAAAGATATCGGAGTGGCGGCGCCAGCCGCCCGGACCCCGGCGAGCTCATGCCGCCGGATTTGCGCACGATCGCCCCCGCGCCATTCGGCGCTGAAGAGCGCGCTCGCCTGGCCACATGGCTGCGCGAAGGTGCCTGGCCTCGCGACCACATGGAAATCGTGGAACTCGAGGGTTATCTGACGGCGCTCATCGCCTGGCCCGTGAATGTCCCGACAGGTGCCTGGCTGCCTCCTATCTGGGGCGGACGCGGCTGGCGCGTGCCTGCGAAAATCGCGGCGCCGGCGCAGTTCGAAAAGTTCGTCGCGCTGGTGTCGGGTTTCATGCGGGAGCTCGATCGGGAGTTCGGCCGGCAGCCCTCGCGATTCGAGACTTCGGTACTCCACGGATTGAGCAACTCCGCGCGAGTGGCGGGCCTTCGAGCCTGGGCCAAGGGTTTCATGTCAGGGCTGACGCTGGGCTCGCAGGGACTCAAGTGGCGCAATGAAATCGCCGGTGCCGCCGTGCGCATCATCGCCGCCAACACGTCTCCATCCGCCCCGCCGGGCCCGCAGGCGATCGAAAAGATCGCGAGTGCCGTGTTTGCGCTGATGTCACAACGCGCTTCGCGGGGGCCGCTCGGCGCCCTGGAAGTCAGCCCCGCGAGTCCTGCCGCGACGCGTTAGTAGTGAACCAACCACCTGCGGCGCTCACCGCGCCGGCAGTATCCGCGTGAGCGTATTGTCGCGCCGGACAAAGTGGTGGACGAGAGCGGCCACGGCATGTGTGCCGATGAGAAAGTAGCCCACGTTTCCCAGCGTTTCGTGGATCTCCTCGATCTGCTTCGCGAGCGTCTCGCTGGCACCGACCAGCGGCGGCAACTGCAGGCCGAAGAATGGCACCGGCTCTTGTTCGGCGCTCAGTATCAGCCACCCCAGCAGCGGCATGGCGATCATGAATGCGTAGATCGCATACTCGAATGCATGAGCCACTCGCAGCTGCAATCTTGACGGTTGCGGAACGATATCGGGAATCGGTCCGACAAGCCGGGCAGCCAGGCGCAGCCAGACCAATGCGAAGACCGCGAGGCCCAGCATGAAATGCCAGGTTTTCAGCGCCTCGCGCACGCCGCTGCCGCGAGGAAACTGGGTGCGCAGTTCGATGCATGCATACACCGCGATGATCAGAACCAGCATCAGCCAGTGCATCGCGATGGATAACGACCCATAACGCGTGAGTGTGTTTTTCCAGCTCATCATCCGGCCTCCGGTTTCGTATGCCGGATTGTCGCCTGATTGAAAATGTCGGCATCCGAAGCAGTGCGTGCCGGGATAAGGGGTACTACGCGAGTGCTGCATCCGCTTTCCGTCGTGCACCCCTGGGAACGTCCTGTTCGTATTGCATATAGTCCATTGGCCTTTTCATGAGTTCGGACGAGGTGCGCGATGCGAAGCATGGTGTCGTTGGTTCTGGTACTCGGCCTCCCGTGGCTAGCAACCGCAGCGCCGATCGGTTCGTCCGCTCAGAGCCGGAGTGATGGCGGCAACATCGGCATCTATCGCGGCGCTGATGGCCGGGTCATCGGCATCGATCAGTTCATCACCGATTCCGGCGACAACGCGGTGCTGTTTTCCGATTACCAGTCAGGGGTGATACGGCGGATATTTCCGGTATCGCAGGACGAATGGGGAATGGGGCCGTCATTCGCGGTGCAAACACCGAGAGAACTCACCATCCGGTTCGTCAGGGATACCAGTGGAGAGGTCTCGGGCCTCTCGCTTCATCCCGCCGACGGCCCGCAATCCTTCGCAGAGAAGTCGCCACTGATGCGCGAGGCAGTGAGCATCGACAGCGGACCTGTAAGGCTGTCGGGTACATTACTGTCACCGGCCGGCAAGGGTCCGCATCCCGCCATTGTGCTCTTGCATGGCTCGGGCCCCCTGACCCGTCATTCTTTTGGCCCCTATCCGCATTTTTTCGCATCGCTGGGCCTGGCGGTTTTGATCTTCGACAAACGCGGCACTGGCGAGTCGACCGGCATCCGGCTCGACGCATCGACAGGGGCGCTCGAATCACTTCCGAAGGATTACAACTACCCTGCTCCACTGCTCGACGATGCATTGGCCGCATTCCGGTTTCTACTGAGCCGGCAGGAAATCGACTCCAGGCGGATCGGATTCTGGGGTTCGAGCGAGGGCGGAATGCTGGCCACGCAAGCTGCCGCGAAAACCAAAGACGTGGCATTTGCGATCAATTCGTCCGGCTTCATCGGGCCGCTGTGGCAAACACTGCACTACCAGGCCGGCGCCTTGGCGCGCGAACGCGGCCTCCCCGATTCGCAGGTGGACGAAGTATTGGCGTTCAGTTCGCTATGGATGCGGGTGGCGCAAACCGGAGAGGGTTATGCGCAATTCGTCGCGGCGCGGGACAAAGCGCGCCGCGAAGACAAGGACTGGTTGTTCTACTGGCAGAGTGGCGAATTCACGTCGCTGAAGCAGATGCGCTGGGACTGGGATCACACGTTGTCCTTCAACCCGATGACGGCATTGAAGACCGTAACCTGCCCCGTTCTTGGATTGTGGGGAGAACGTGACCCATTGACCGACGCGCCTCGCGCGGCGCAGAGCATGCGAGAGGCTCTCGCCGCGGGTGGAAACCGGGATGTCACCACCCGAATCATTGCTGACGGGAGTCATTCGCTGATGGAAGTGCCCGACCGGCGACGCATGGCACCGGGAGTGTTCGATACCCTGCGCGGATGGTTGCGAGATCGATTGCAGATCGACAGCCCCTGAATCTCCGGACGATGTGTAGAACTACCTACAACCTTACGCGCAGCCGCGAATCGCAGCGACGGCCCAACATGCCTAACCTGACGATATTGGCGAGGCGGTTCTGACACTGACTTGCTGAGGTGCCAGTCCCCCGGGAGGTTGAATGAACGCTATTCGTCGCATCTTGCTTGCCGTCAAAGCACCGGACGCGGACCGTCAGCCAGGCATCATCAAGGCCATCCGGATCGCAGCCGACCTCGGCGCCTCTCTCGAGCTCTTCCACGCCCTCGCGACGCCGGTTTCCCTCGAAGTCCAGGCTACCAAGGGCCACACGCTCGAAGACATCCGTCGCAACGCGATCGAGCACGCCAAAGGCAGGCTCTCTCGATTTGTACCCGCCGCTCGAAGACGAGGTGTGGACATCACCTGCTCGGTGGTTTGGGACTACCCGGTTCACGAGGCCGTCGTCCGCCGCGCGGCGCAGATCGATGCCGATCTCATCATTGCGGAATGCCACAAGGGCGCTCGCACGCGCGCCTGGCTGATACATCTCACTGACTGGGAGCTGCTCCGCATCAGCTCCCTGCCGGTGCTCCTCCTCAAGAACAGCAAGCCGTATCACCGTCCGGTGGTGTTGGCCGCGGTGGATCCGGCACACCGGCACGCGAAGCCGACGAACCTGGACGCGTCGATTCTCGAGCACGCCAGGCTGATGGCCAAGGCTCTGAATGGAAAGCTGCAGGCCATGCATGCGAACCAGCCGTCGGTTCATGGTCTGGCGCTGGCCGACGGCACCGTCAACACCCTTTCGTTGACGATGACTTATGCGGATCTGCGCCGGCAGGCCCGGACCGAGTTTCAACATCTCATGGAGAAGTCCGGAATCGGCCGATCCCAGGCGCATTTCCTCGAAGGCGATCCCGTCGACGCCATCCCGCAATCAGCCCGCAAGCTCGGTGCCAGCCTTGTCGTGATGGGCGCGGTATCCCGCAGTGGCTTCAAGCGCATGTTCATCGGCAATACGGCCGAGCGTGTACTGAGTGCATTGCCCTGCGACGTATTGGTGGTGAAACCCGAAGGCTTCGACGCTCACGTGGCCACCGAGGCGACCGGCATGCGGATGACCATGCCCCCGCCGTTCGCACCCATCCCTGTCTGAGGCACGCACACATGACCGTGAATCCCACTCCACAGGCGCAGCCCGACCAGGCCGACGTCACGCGCCTTCGCGAAGACTTCCTGCACTTCGACAGCAATCGTGATGGACGCCTGGAGTACGGCGAGTTCGCCCGCTTCCTCGCAGTGCTTCGCGCCGGAGTCACAGAGCAGGAACAGCGGCTCGGCTTTCACGAAATCGACGAGGACCGCGACGGGACCATCGATTTCGCAGAGTTTCTCGATTGGTGGGGTGATCGCTGATTCGACTGGAGTTGCGCACATACATCGTATGTGCTCCGCATCCTCACTCAGCGTGAAGACTCGGTGTCGGTGCTTTGAACCTGCGGCACCCAGGGATCCGGCAACTTGCGGCAGTTCACGACGGTGGCGATCGTCACCGCCAGAACTATCAGTATCCCTATCCAGACCAGCCTGTTGCTCATGGAACCATTTTGTCCAGGGACCACCGCGCCCGCATTCGTAGGGTTGCGTATGCCTTTCCCCGGCCCCCAGGCACACCATCACCCCATGTCAACTCACTATCACGCGGTCGTCTGGATCGACCATAAACAGGCCAGAGTGGTGTATTTCAATGCGGACTCGAGCGAGCCCCAGGTCGTGCAGAGCTCCCATCCGAATACACATCTTCACCACAAGGCCAATTCCATCGACAGCGGGCATGCGCCCGTCGACAAGAAGTTCTTCGAGCGTGTCGCCGAGGCAATCGCCCATGCTGGAGCTTTACTGGTCGTCGGCCCGGCCAGCGCCAAGACCGAACTCGTGAGCTATCTCAGGCAGGCGCACCCGGTCACCGCGGCGCGGATCTCGGCGGTCGAGCCCATGGATCATCCGACCGACGGGCAGCTGTTGGCACATGCGCGTCACTTCTTCAAAGCTGACGATCGGATGCGATCGCAGATACACGCGTAGGCCACGTGGCCTTGCACGAGAAGATGATGCCCAAAGAAGGCGCGCTCGACGCGTCGCCTTGCATGACCCCGACGGCGGTGCAATCATCTGAGCCTTCCGCAACGCACGAAGCCATGCGCATGCTCTCCTCCGAGCTTGTCAGGAGCGTCCTCGACTCCGCACCGGACGCGATGATCATCATCGACTCGGGCGGCAAGATCATCTTCGCCAACCGCCAGGTGCTGGCGCTGTTCGGTCATGAGCCGGATACCCTCGTCGGCAATCCGATAGAAGTCCTTCTTCCGGAGCGGTTCCGCGGGCGACACGTGGGGCATCGTCGCAGCTATACCGACAGCGTGCGAGTGCGCCCCATGGGAGCAGGCCTGGATCTCTTTGGCATGCGAAGGGATGGCAGCGAATTTCCGGTCGAAATCAGCTTGAGCCCCATCACCCAGGGCGACGAGGTCATGGTGGCGGCCGCCATCCGTGACGTTACCCAACGCAAAGCCGCCGAACGCGCGCTACAGGAGGCAAGACGGGAGGCCGACGACGCGCGACAGGAAGCCGAACACGCCAACCTCGCCAAGAGCCGCTTCCTCGCCACGGCAAGCCACGATCTCAGGCAACCTTTGCAGACCCTCGGCCTGCTCAACGGCGCCATGCGGCGCATGACCGACGACGAGGAGTGCCGGGAAATCCTCGAGCAACAGGACCAGGCCGTCGACGCGATGTCGCGGCTGCTGAACGCCCTCCTCGACATCAGCAAACTCGAATCCGGCGCGATCAAACCGGAGATCGTGGACTTCGAAGTCGATGCGCTGTTCGACGACCTGCGACGTGATTTTTCCGGCATCGCGGCCAACAAGGGGCTTCGCCTCACGATCGATTCTCCGCATCTGTCGGCTCGTTCGGATCCGGCACTGGTGGGTCAGGTGCTGCGAAACCTGCTCGCGAATGCCATCAAGTACACGCACACGGGCTGGGTGGAGCTGAGGTGCGACAGGCGAAATGGCGCGCTGCGCCTGGAGGTGCGCGACAGCGGCATCGGCATCGCGGACGACCAGCAGCAATTCATCTTCGATGAGTTCTATCAAACCGGTGTTTCGCCCAACAGCTCGCGTGACGGCTACGGCCTCGGCCTGAGCATCGTGCGACGCATCGCGCGACTCCTCGACTTTCGCATGGAAGTGACATCCAGACTCGGGTCGGGATCGGTATTCGCATTCGACATCCCGGCCGCCGATTCGGAGACGGCCACCGCGACGACGGGCCGACGCAAGATCGCACAATCCGACGGCAGCAATGGATCCCACAAGGTCTTGCTGGTCGAAGATGAGCCTGGCGTCCGGAACGCCATGCGCATGCTGCTCAAGATGGAGGGATACCAGGTCACGACGGCCGCCGGCGTGGCAGAAGCCCTTCAGCATCTCGATGCGATTCCTGATTTCGACCTGATACTGACTGACTACCACCTCGAAGGTGGCCGAACCGGCACGGAAGTCATTTCCGCCGCGCGGGCCCGGTTGGGCCCGTCGATCAAGGCTGTGCTCGTCTCCGGTGACACTTCAACGGCGGTGCGCGAGATGGAAGTCGACGAATCCACGCGCATCACCAGCAAGCCGATCAACTCCGAAGAATTGCTAGGCCTCATGAAATCGCTGCTCGGCGGCTGAACGGCGGATCGTCACTCGAAGGGCGTGCTTCCGAACTGATTCCGGCTCTCACCAGGAGCACGTCACCCTGCGTGGCTTCGACCAGCCTGCTGGTCATACCGCCAAAAACGCCCTGGAAGCCTGGTCCTTCACGCCTTGCGCCGAGCACGAGAACGTCATAGCGCGATGCGGACAACTTGGGCGGGAGAACCTTCTCGGGAACGCCGAAGTAAACCTGAATGCGTTCCTTGCCGACGTGAAACTCGCGCACCAGCTGCGACAGTTTGTCCGACCTCCGGATGTACGCCAGCTGGTCACGTTGCTCACGTTCACAATAAAGGATGTCGAGCGTCGCGCGGCACCGCATCGCCAGAAAGCCTGCCGCCTGCAGGATGCCGCGCGCGATCAGCGCATTTTCTTCGCCTGCCACATCGACCGCAGCGGCAAAGCGCGGTGGCTCGGTCCAGGTCGCGTCGCGCACGAGCAGCACGGGGACCGGAGACTCGTTGGCCAGCTTCCAGTCGTTGGCAGCGAAGGTCCAGCGGCGCATCACATGCGAGCCGGCCGGGGCCTTGATCACGAGATCGTGGCGGCCTTCGCGCACGCGATCGACGATGACCTCGCGCAACGGTCTGCGAGTGAGATCCGCGACCTCGAACGTCACGTTCTCGTAGCCCAAACGGGCGCACAGGGACTTCAACGCTCGCTCATGCGCGGATTCACCGACGATCACCGTGACGGGGATGCCGAAGCGTCTCGCGAGGATTACCGCCTTCTCGAGAATGGCACCGCCAGCTTCGGGGCGATCGACGACCGCCAGGATGGAGGTGAGCTTGTCCAAGGATCAGGTATCCGTGACGCAGCGACTGCAATGCACGGCGTATGGCACGGCCCGCAGGCGTTCTGCCTCGATGCGCGATCCGCATTCCTCACAGAGTCCGTAGGTCCCGGCTTCGAGCCGCTCCAGGGCACGCTCTATCTGCTTGATTTCGCCGCGAGCAGTCTCGTCAACCGCGTGCAGGATCTCATCGTTTTCCAGGACAATGGCGGCGTCGGGCGCATCCCGGGGAAGCGGAGTCACTTCCCGGCGCAGGTCGTCCTGCACGCGCCGCATGCGGTCACGCAGCTCGGCCTCGCGGGCAATCAATCCCGCACGAATGGATCGGAGGTTTTCATCGGTGAGTGTGTGCATGGCAAACATCCTGTCACGCGCCTTTCGGCGCTGAATCTGACCCTTTACCTAGGATGTGCGGGGTATTGCGTACGCTATGGTGCGGGCTACGTCAGCATACTTGGCATCTGTTTCGTGGCCCGCCGGCGAGGCGCCGGAATCGCCGAGTCGGACTCCCGTCGACATGCGAGAAATAGTTTGGCAATCTGTTGCGGATGATGATGGATCTGGCCAAACCCGTTAAAGCACAGGCGTGAACCGCGCCGGGCGTGCGCCCCAGTGGCCCGCTCAGGCCTGCACTACCGGCAATGTTCCCTATCGCATCCGGCCGATACGCGCCGACGATGCGGAAAGAGAGCGCGCCTTCATCGTGGCGCTATCGCCCGAATCGCGCTTTCAGCGCCTGATGTACACGTTGAGGGAGCCTTCGGATGAGTTCGTCGCGCACCTGGTCAACGTGGACCAGCATCGCGACATGGCGCTCGTGGCCGTGCACGGCGAAGGCAGCGAAGAGAAGATCATCGGTGTTGCCCGATACGCCGGCGACGCCGACTGCAACGAATGCGAATTCGCCGTTGCGGTGGCCGACGCCTGGCAGTGCAGCGGCATCGGCTCCACCCTGACCCGGTTGCTGTTCGACTACGCGCAGCGGCAGGGATTCAAGACCATCTACGGCACCGTGCTCGCCGACAACCAGCGCATGCTGGAGCTGGCGGAGTGGATGGGCCTCACCATCGAGCCCCAGGGCCCTGGTCAGGCCACCGTGCGCGCCTCACGTAAACTTGGCTAGTCAGGCGGCGAGGCGGCGTCGCCATGCAAGCTTGGCGACTTCCAGCACGAGCAACAATGCGAACGCCGCGGCCAGACACAAGGCGAAGTCGCGAAGGTGAAGCGGCCCGAGACCGAAGAACTCTCTGACCGTCGGCCACATCAAAATCGTGCCCAACAACGAGGCCGCGATCCCCAGCCCCCATGCGAGCGTCCGATTGGGGCGCAGGAGCGCCGCGCGCAACGATGATGAAAACGTGCGATTGGCGAAGATGAGCGCGATGTTCACGAGTACCAGCGTGACAAAGGCCACGGTCCTGACTTCTTCAGGGGACACCGGCAGGAGCATCGCGAACAGGTAGACCGCCGAGACCAGTGCGAACGCCAGCCCACCCTGGAACAGGCTCCACCCCACCAGAGCGGTACCCAGCAAGGCGCCGTCGGGCCGGCGCGGCGGCCGCGCCATGATGTCGCTCTCTTCCTTCTCAGCTTCCAGCACCACCGAGCAAGCCGGGTCGATGACGAGCTCGAGCAAGGCGATCAGCATGGGCGTGAGCACCAGGGGCCATCCGAAAACGATCGGCAGCAACGCAAGGCCGGCGATCGGCACGTGGATCGCAAGGATGTACCCCATCGCCTTGCGCATGTTGTCGTAGATGCGGCGCCCGAGGCGGACCGCGTGAACGATGGAACCGAAGTCATCATCGAGGAGCACGATCGATGCGGCCTCGCGCGCCACGTCGGTTCCCCGCCCGCCCATCGCGATGCCGATGTGCGCCGCCTTGAGCGCCGGCGCGTCGTTGACACCGTCTCCGGTCATCGCGACGATCTCGCCATTGGCCTTGAGCGCATTGACGATGCGCAGCTTCTGATCCGGTGAGATGCGTGCAAACACCGACGTCGTGCGCACGCGCCTGGTTAGCGCTGCATCGTCGAGCCCACGCAGCTCATCGCCGGAGCAGGCGTCGTCGGCGGCAATGCCTGCCTGGCGCGCGATCGAGGCGGCGGTAGCCGGGTAATCACCGGTGATCATGATCACTCTGATGCCTGCGGCACGGCACTCGCCGATCGCGTTCGGCGCCGACTCACGCAGGGGATCTTCGAATCCGATCAGACCCAGGAACTCGAAACGAAATTGCTCGGGACTTGCGGGCAGATCCTCTCCAGATGCGGTGGCGCGAGCGGCGGCCAGGACTCGCATGCCTCGTCGCGCGAGTTCCTGCACTTCCGAGTGCATGTCGTCCAGCTGGGCGGCGCTCATACCGCACAGTCGGGCGATTGCTTCAGGGGCGCCCTTCGCTGCGATGACGAGCGGCCCGGCATCATCGAAGCACCAGACCCGAGTCACCGCCAGAAGCTTGGGATGCAACGGGTACTCGCGAACGAGCACACCTTCGGGCTCTCCCGGATGAACGAGGTCACTTAAATTCGAGAGTGACCGATCCATTGGATCGACGCGATGCCCGTCGCTGGCCAATGTCGCGTGGAGCAGCAGTCGCGACAGTGATTCCGAATCGGTGATGCGCTGCGGCGGGAGGCTCGCATCCCAGGTCGCGGCCTTGTCCGCGCCATCAGGCGCGCGCAGGAACGAAACCGACATGAGATTGCGGGTGAGCGTTCCGGTCTTGTCGGTGCACAAGACTGTCGCGGCACCCAGCGTTTCGATAGCCGCGGCGCGGCGCGTCAACACTCTGGATTGCGACAGTCGCCACGCGCCCATGACCATGAAGACCGTGAGCACCAGCGGGAACTCTTCGGGAAGCAGCGACATGCCAACGGCGATCGCACCCAGCAGGGCTTCGAGCCATGAGCCGCGCAGCGCCCAGTACAGACCGAAGGCCAGCAGACTGACCACGAGCCCGACGGCACCGAACACCAGCACCATCCGCCGCGTCTGCTTCTCCAACCGGGGCTGCTCGCGCGCCATCCCCGCAAGAGACGCGCCGATCGCGCCGATCGCGCTGCGCTCGCCGGTCGCGACCACAGCGGCGAGGCCGGTTCCGCGTATGACGAGCGTGCCGGAAAAGACCTGAAAGGCGGTGTCGCCTCCGGGCGGCAGGAACTTCTCCGGCATCGTGCTGGCAGCCCGTTTGCGCACCGCGACTGATTCGCCTGTGAGAAGCGACTCGTCGATTTCGATGTGGTCGCCAGACACCAGGACGGCATCAGCGGGAACACGGTCACCTTCGTCGAGAACCAGAACGTCGCCACGAACCACTTCGCGGCCGGCGATTCGCATGCGCTCGCCCTCGCGGATCACCAGCGCACGAGGGCTCGTCAGATCGCGCAGCGCCTCCAGCGCTTTCTCGCTCCTGCCTTGCTGGACGATGGCGATGGACACGGAGATCGTCGCGAAGCCGAGCAGCATCAAGGCCTCGCCCAATTCGCCGAGCACGCCGTAGATCAATGCCGCGGCGATCAACAGGGCGAACATCGGCTCGCGGACGACATCGGCGGCGATGCGCAGCGAGGTGCGCCGGTCGGAAGCCGGCAGCTCGTTGAACCCTTCCTCCGCGAGGCGTCGTCGCGCCTCGGCAGCAGTCAGGCCCGTCGTGAGGTCTGGAAGCATCGCGTCGCGCCCGCGCGGCTATTCGCGGGTGGGCGGGCCGCTGTTTTCGATTGGCGGCCAGCCAATGCGAGATAGATAGTCCGCCACCGCCCTCACCTGCGGGAAATCCAGCGGTGCGATCCGCTGCGAATGAAGTCCCGGCAGCGTCACGCGGCGTCCGTCCACCGCGTCGTACATCTGTCGCATGAGATAGCCGTAGTGCTGCCCGCCCAGTCGCGGCACGCCGCGTGAAGGGTCACCGTCGCCATCCCGGCCGTGGCAGGC
>JAQSWD010000188.1 GCA_029266835.1 Steroidobacteraceae bacterium | reverse complement strand
GCCGTGGGATAACCCGCATCGAGCGTCGTCGTCACGTAGTACTCGTCGTTCGAGGTCTGGCCATCGATGTGGAAATCGTCGGTCTCGCGGTACAGGAACCACTGGCTCTCGCCGGCGCGCCGCAGGTACAGCCTGGCGTAAACCCACGCGTCGCCGACCAGCACGTCCGCATCGAAGCGGATCCGGAACTCGGCGTGATAGCCGTCGTTGTCGCGGTCGGAACGCAGGGCGCTGGTAGCGCCGTAGATGTAGAAATCGGAGAAGCGCGCCGAGCGTGCCGTGTTGGTGCGAGCAGGCTTCTGCACGACAGTGGCCTGCGACGCCTTGTGCGACTGGACTTCATTCGCCGACTTCGGCGCCGCTTGCGCGACGCCCTTCGAATATCGCGCGACACGCGACGACTCGAGCACCGGGGGCTTGTCGGCTACCCGCCCCTCGGCTGCCGTCGCCGCACCCAGCGGGAGACAGGCAAGAAACGCGATCACTCCCGCAACGATGGTCCGATTCATGACACGAGATCTCCCGAGGGCCTGGGATGGATATCAACGCACCCCCACTTAATCGGCGCTGAATGCCGGCATTCAGGCGCGATTCAGGTTCGTGTCAAAAAAGGAAAACCCCCGCCGGTTTCCCAGCGGGGGTCTGCTATCTACGTGACAGGCAGCCCTCAACGGTATGGAGTGAGGGTATTGATCCGCCCGTCCGCGTCGTACGTCAGCTCCGCCATCTTCACCGAGCGCAGGTGCGTGACGCCTTTCGACAGCACGGAGTCGTGGTAGAACAGGTACCACTTGCCCTGGAACTCGCAGATCGAATGATGCGTGGTCCAGCCGATCACCGGCGTCATGATCCGGCCCTGGTAGGTGAACGGGCCATACGGATTGTCGGCGGTGCCGTAGCACAGGAAGTGCGTGTCGCCGGTCGAGTACGAGAAGTAGTACTTGCCCTTGTACTTGTGAAGCCATGACGCCTCGAAGAAGCGCCGGTCATGGTCGCCGGCGAGCAGCGGTTTGCCCGCTTCATCGAGGATCACGACCGCGCGCGGCGCTTCGGCGAACTGCTTCATGTCCGCGGTGAGTTTCACGACACGCGGGCACAGCGCCGGCTCGTTGTCCGCGGGTTCTTCGTTCTTCTCGCCGTAGATGTTCTCGCGGTACTTCTGAAGCTGACCACCCCAGATGCCACCGAAGTACATGTACGCGGAGCCATCGTCTTCCACGAACACGGCCGGGTCGATGGAATAACTACCTTTGATCGCTTCCGGCTCCGGCTTGAACGGCCCCTCGGGACGATCACCGACGGCGACACCGATCTGGAAAATGCCGTCCGCGCGCTTGGCCGGGAAATACAGGTAGTACTTGCCGTCCTTGGTCGCGGCATCCGGCGCCCACATCTGGCGCTGCGCCCACTTCACATCCTTGATGTCGAGCGCGACGCCGCAGTCGACCGCCGGGCCCGCCGGCGAATCCAGCCGCAACACGTGGTAGTCGCGCATGTCGAAGTGATCGCCGAGGTCGTTGAACGGGATGCCGGCCTCGATGTCGTGCGAGGGATAGACGTAGATCTTGCCTTCGAAGACATGCGCCGACGGATCGGCCGTGAAGATGTGTGTCACCAGCGGCTGGGAAATGGCCCTGCGGGTGAGCGCTTCGTAGTCTTCCTTGGAGTAATCGACTTCTGAATCGTTCGACATTGCTCGGGTTCCTCGTGATGGGGTCTGCTGCCGGTCAACCGCGCGGTCAGGACGCCGCGCGGCGACGCTGAGCCAGTTCGGTTTCGATGCGCGTTTCCATCTGCTTGTTGATCTCGTAGAAGAACAGGATCACGCAGCAGATCAGGAATGGAATGGACGCGTAGATGCTGATCGACAGTTTGACGCCTTGGACCACCTCGGGCGACTGCACCGCTGCATCGCGCACGTAGCCGTAGACGTCCAGCAGTTTCGCGACCAGCGCGCCGCCCACCGCCAGGCCGAACTTGAGGCCGAGGATCATGGCGGAGAACACAATGGCCGTGGCGCGACGATTGTTCTTCCACTCCGAGTAATCGGCCACATCCGCGATCATCGCCCACAGCAACGGAATGGTGATGCCGTAGAAGAAGCCGTGCAGGATCTGCGACACCATCATCGTCCCGATGGCATCAGGCGGAAAGAACACGAACGCCAGCAAGAACAGCGTCGAAGCGAACAGCCCGGCGCTGAACACATTGCGCTTGCCGAACCGGTCGGCGAGCTTCCGGGTGAAGCCGATGCCGACGATCATCATGATGATGCCGCCGCCATTGAAGATGCCGAAGCCGGTGGAGACGGGATCGCCGTGGAACCCGATGCCGTCCAGAAACTGCGTCAGCGCCGCCCGGTCGACGTAGTACTGGAAATAGTAGATGTATGAGCCGCCCTTCAATGCCAGGTTGATGAAGACCATCACGATGACGACCAGCATCAGCAGCCAGGGCTTGTTGCGGAACAGGTCGACGAGATCCTCCTTGATGGTGGATTTCTGCTTCGGCGTCGGGACGCGCTCCTTCGTCGTCAGGAACGTGATGATGAAGAAGATCGTGCCGATGATCGCGAAGCCCATCATCGTTCGGCGGAAGCCCACCGCCTGGTCGCCATCGCCGAGCGCGAGCACCAGCGGCAGCAGCAACACCTGGATGACGAACTGCGCGACCATCACCGCGACGAAGCGGTACGAAGACAGGCTGTTGCGCTCCGACATGTTGCCGGTGAGCACGCCGCTCAGGGCCGCGTACGGCAGATTGTTCGCCGCGTAGATCGTGACCAGCAGCGTGTAGGTGATGGCGGCGTACCAGATCTTGCCGTTCTCGCCGAGATCCGGCGTCGAGAACGCCAGCAGCGAGAGCACGCCGAACGGCACCGCGGTCCACAGCACCCAGGGCCGGAACTTGCCCCATCGCGTATTCGTGCGATCGGCGATCAGCCCCATGATCGGATTGAAGACCACACCGCCGAAGACGCCACCCCAGAAGATGATCGCGGAGGCGGTGCCCGCCGGGATCTTGTAGATGTCGGTGTAGAAAAACGCCAGGAAGGTGATGAAAGTCTGGAATATCAGATTGGCCGCCAGGTCGCCCAGGCTGTATCCGATCTTCTCCCCCACGCTCAGCCGCTCGGTGCTTGTAGTCATTTTTTTGCTCTGATGGTTTGTCCGCGAAGGGAGGATAAGCGTCCTTCCGCGAGCCGGCCAGCCGAGGCGCGATATTCGGTGGAACCGGGCTCTTGGCGCGTCCGGTGTGCCAGTCAACGAACCGCGGTCATCCGCGTTACTGCCTGAATGACCGCCACTTACCGTTCGAATCCGGCTTCATGGGTTCTTGCTGTCGTTGCCAGTGTCGCGCTTGGGGCCTGCGGTGGCGGTGGCGCGACGCCCCCGCCGTCATCCCCCACGGCGCCTGGCGCGTTGACGTACGTGAGTCCGCAAACTTTCACGATAGGTAGCCCGATTGCACCGCTCGTGCCGAACGTGACCGGCCAGGTGACTCGATACAGCGTTTCGCCCGCGCTTCCCGACGGGTTGATCATCGATACCGCGAACGGCCGAATCACCGGCACGCCAGCAACCGCGGTGGCCACGTCGAGTCATGTCGTGACGGCCAGCAACAGTGCAGGCTCGGCCACCTTCTCCCTGACCCTCACGGTGCAGCCACTGCTGTCGTTGGAGCCGCAATCTTCGACGACGATCGGCGCCGGCCAGACCATCCAGGGTTTCGTGACGCTGCGGAACAGTATGGCGGAGGCGTTTCCCCGCTATCTGGATGCCGGCGAGATCTCGTGGACGTCCTCGCAGCCGGAAACTGCGTCGATCGATTCCAGCGGCGCCATCACGGGATTGGTTGCCGGCAGCACGCTCGTCACGGCGCAGTACCAATCGCTTTCCGCGCAGCTGGTCGTGCGGGTTAGCGGAGCATTCATCACGCGAGATGTCTCCGTGAGCGGTCAGGGCACCCGCTCGTATTCCATCTACCTTCCCGCCCTCGATGCCGCAAGCGGTGCGCG
>JAQSWD010000068.1 GCA_029266835.1 Steroidobacteraceae bacterium | reverse complement strand
GTGCTGCGATTCGATCGCGCGCGCGAGCGACGCAAAGTCGCCATCCAGGCCGAACAGCGCCGGCTCATGATCGAGGACATCGAGGTCGGCCGGCGCAAGGGTCAGGTGATCACCTTCGCCGTGAACACGCGCACGCAGATGCTTCCCTCGCTTCCGGCGGGTGCCACCGGCGCCACCCGCGTCGCACTGAAGCCGCGCGAGATCGGCAGCCATACCTGGGATGACAAGCTGACCATCGAATTCGACGCATGGCCGGCGGCGCTGCAGAGCGTGGAGGTGGAACAGGCTGCGATGCCAACCCTGTACCTGGCCGGCGATTCCACCGTGACGGACCAGGCGGTTGCGCCCGGCGCGAGCTGGGGCCAGTTCCTCACCCGCTATTTCCGCGACGACATCGCAGTCGCCAACCACGCGGAATCCGGCGAGTCGCTCAAATCATTCGTGACCGGCATGCGGCTCGACAAATTGCTGAGCAAAGTAGCGGCCGGCGACTGGGTGATGATCCAGTTCGGGCACAACGACCAGAAGACCCAGTGGCCGCAAACCCATGCCGAGGCGGGGACTACCTACCGCACCTGGCTGCGGACCTACATCGCCGAGGTGAGGCGACGCGGCGCAACCCCCATCCTGGTGACATCCCCCGAGCGTCGCAACTTCGACTCCGAAGGCCGCATCCGGCCGACGCTGGCCGAATATGCGGAGGCCATGCGCATCGTGGCCCGCGAAGACAAAGTGGCGCTGCTGGATCTGAACGCGTCGAGCATGCGGATCTACGAAGCGCTGGGCCCGGCAGTCGCGCCCAGCGCCTTCGCCGATGGCGGCAATGACAAGACGCATCACAACGAGTACGGGGCGCGCCTGCTCGCGCGCGCCGTCATCGAGGCGCTGCGCACGTCCGACCTGACACTGACCGCGGGGTTGCCAGAGCACATCGCGGCCGACGCCGGCATTTTCGATCCTTCGAAGCCTTCTTCTCCCCTGATGAGGCCCTGATGAGCATTTGCAAGACCCGCTCCTTCCGTGCGCCCAGCCAACCACTCGCGGGCGCCGCGAAATGAACCATGCGTTCCGCATGAAACTGAAGCCGGGCACCGTCGCCGAATACAAGAAGCGGCACGACGAGATCTGGCCCGAGCTGGCCAAACTACTCACCGATGCCGGTATCCACGACTATTCCATCTTTCTCGACGAGGAAACGCTGCACCTGTTCGCCGTGCTCAAGCTGCGCGAGCCCAACCAGCGCGACTTGCTGCCGCAACACCCGCTCATGAAGAAGTGGTGGGACTACATGAAGGACCTGATGTACACCCATCCCGACGGCCGCCCGATCGAATGGCCGCTGAACAATGTTTTCCACCTGGAGTGATCCCGTGCCCAATCCCGCTCATGGCCCCTTGATCGAAGGAATCGGGGCCGCCGATATCGACGAACAGATCCGGCTGCTGATCCGCAACCTGGTCGAGATCAAGGACACCTCGGGCGAATTCCTGCTCAAGCTCGACGATGGCCGCGTCATCGACACCAAGGGCTGGAACGACTGGGAGTGGACGCACGGCATCGGGCTGTACGGCATCTGGAAGTACTACCAGCAGACCCGGGACCCGCGCTGCAGGCAGATCATGCTCGACTGGTTCCGCGACCGTTTCGCGGCGGGCCCGCCCACCAAGAACATCAACACCGTGGCGCCCTTCCTCACGCTGGCGTACCTGCACGAGGAAAGCCCGAACCCGTCGTGGGTGCCCTATCTCGACGAATGGGCCGAGTGGGTCATGAAAGGCCTGCCACGCACCGAGGAAAACGGCTTCCAGCACATCGTGTTCAATTCCGAGAACCACCAGCAGCTCTGGGACGACACGCTGATGATGAGCGTGATGCCGCTGGCCAAGATCGGAAAGTTGTTAGGCCGGCAGCACTACGTGGAAGAAGCGCGCCGCCAGTTCATGTTGCACATCAAGTACCTGGTGGATCGCAGGACCGGGCTGTGGTTTCACGGCTGGACCTTCGACGGCCGCCACCACTTCGCCAACGCGCTCTGGGCGCGCGGCAATTGCTGGGTCACCATCGCCATCCCCGAATTTCTCGAACTACTCGACCTGCAGCCGGGTGAAGCTCTGCGCGAGTTCCTGCTCGAGACCCACCTGCAGCAGATCCGCACGCTGGTGAAGCTCCAGGACAGGGGCGGCCTCTGGCACACGCTGATCGACGACCCCGGCTCGTATCTCGAAGCCTCGGCCACCGCGGGATTCGCGTACGGCATCCTCAAATCCGTGCGCAAAGGTTACATCGGCGTGGAGTACCTCGAGTCCGGGGTGCGCGCAGTCAAGGCCGTGCTCGCCAATATCGACGCGTCGGGTGAACTGAAGAACGTCTCCTTCGGCACACCGGTGTTCAACGACCTCGACGGCTACCGAAACATCAAGCTCACGTCCATGCCCTACGGACAGGCCATGGCCATCCTTGCGCTGGGCGAGTTCAAGCTCACTTTCACCTGATCCACCCGGGCACCAGACCCAGGAGAAGAAAATGTCGGCACGGCCCCTGAATGCAAGGCCATTGAATGCAAGGGAGGTAAAGCTGGGCAACTACATCGCCTACGGCGCCAACGATTTCCTTGGCGCCGGCGCGATGTCCATCATCGGCGTCTGGATCCTGTTCTTCTACACGACCTACTGCGGCCTCACCGCCGCGGAAGCCGGCATCATCTTCGTCGTGGCGCGCCTGCTGGACGCGTTCTTCTCTCCGATCATCGGTTACATTTCCGACCACTTCCACCACACCTGGCTGGGCAGAAAGTTCGGGCGCCGGCGCTTCTTCATCCTGCTGGCGGTGCCGCTGGTGCCGAGCTTCGCGCTCATGTGGGTGGAGGGCCAGAGCTTCTGGTACTACCTGATCACCTACTGCTTCTTCGAACTCGTGTACGCGATGGAGATCATCCCGTACGAAACACTGGCGGCGGAGATGTCGCCCGACTACAAGACCAAGGCGAAGTTCGCGGGCGCGCGCATCATCTGTGGGCAGATCGCCAATATCGCGGCCCTGTGGCTGCCCGGAATCATCGTCGCGCGCCTCGGTGGACAGGAGTCGGCGGTCACCTTCCTGTATCTCGGCGCCGTGTTCTCGGTGTTCTTCGTGTTCGTCGCGCTGGCGGTGTATTTCTTCACCTGGGAGCGCCCGCGCGAGGAAATCCCCGGCCATGACCAGCCACCCGAACGTTCGCCTTTCAGCAATCTCACTCAGCTGTTCGAAGACCTGGCGGCCACCATGCGCATCCGCGCGTTCCGGCTGCACCTGGGCATGTACCTCGGCGGCTACATCAGTCAGGACATCCTGAACGGCGTGTTCGCGTACTTCATCCTGTTCGCGCTGGCAGGCACGGTGGCCACCACCTCCGACGTCACCACCGTCATGGCCGTCGCGCAGCTCGTGTCGGTGATCGCGACCATCTGGCTGTTCGTGAAGTTGCATCCCGCGCCTTCCTACCGGATCGCGCTGCTGCTGTTCGGGTCAGGCGTGCTTGGATTGCTGGCGCTGTACTTCGGCGGCATCACCGACATCACCTGGTTCTTCGCCGTGGTCGCGATCGCCGGCCTCGGTCGCGGCGCGCTCAACTACATCCCGTGGAGCGTGTACAACTACATGCCCGACGTGGACGAGATCGTCACGGGCCGTCGGCGCGAAGGCGCGTTCGCCGGTGTCATGACCTTCGTGCGCAAGTTCATGCAGTCCGTCGCGATTTTTGCGGTCAGCCAGATCCTCGACTTCGCGGGCCTCATCCCCAGGAGCAAGACGCAACCGGAGTCGGTGGTCGACGCGGTGCTGTGGATCATGGGTTTCGGCGTGGTCGCGGTGCTGGTCATCGGCTTCATCGTCTCGCTCCGCTTCCGGCTCAACAGCGAAACGCATGCCGTGCTCATGGAGGAGATCGATCGGTTCAAGACGAACCCCGGTACCCAGCCGACACCGGAAAACCGCGCCGTGGTCGAAGACCTGACGGGATGGAAATACGAGGAGCTCTGGGGCAAGGGCCGCCAGCGCTGAGGTTTTCGCCGGCCACTGACTTCGGACAATAGCTAGTCCGGCAGCGGGGCGCAGACCGAGCCGGGTGGCGGACCCGCGTCAGCGGGCACGAGCCGCCCTTTCGCGGATAACATCCGGCGGAATGGCAGCTCGCGCAATGCGCGCAGCCCCGACACCGCATCGGCGGCGTTCCTTTCGGCGCCGTCGACATTGGTATGAACGGTGTCGTCGATGAACTGCGCTGTCACCGCTGCCCGGCCTTCGCGCTGGTAGCGGTCCGCGGTGATGCGCGAGAGGTCCACGAACGCCACCTTCTCGTTGGTCGCGGTCTGCCAATCCCACAGCCGATAGGTATCCGAAGGACAGCTGATGCGCCCATCCACCCAGTTGTTGGTGCGCGTGAGCGACATCAACACCGGCGTGGCGCCGCGGGAGCGCGTGTCCGAGATCATTTTCCGCAGGTACCAGCCGAACGAATACACGGTCTCGTGTTTGCCCGTGATGACGTTGTCGATTTCCTCGGTTTCATTGCCGATTCCAGGAATCGTCCCCCGCGCTCGCAGCGGCCGCGTGGAGCCCGGCGGTTCCTGGTTGAGCGCACCGGCATCGTTGTGACCGAACTGGATGATCACGTAGTCGCCGGCCCGCACCTCGGCCACCATCTTGTCCCAGTGACCTTCGGTGATGAACGTGCGGCTGCTGCGCCCGCCACGGGCCGCGTTTACCACGCGCAACTTCCGCTCGCTGAAAAACGGCTGCAATACCGCGCCCCAGCCCTGCTGGTTCTTGTCGGTATTCACATAGGTGGCGGCGGTGGAATCGCCGGCGATGAACAGTTTGGGCGCGGCGTCGCGCGGCGGCGTCGCGCAACCCGACAGCAGGAACGAAAACGCCGCGCAGATCGCGAGACCTGTGCGGCGGAGGATGGGGTGGCCGATGGGACTCGAACCCACGACAGCCGAGATCACAACCCGGGGCTCTACCAGCTGAGCTACGGCCACCATAAAAAACCTTGTTCGCCAAATGGCGCGCCCGGCAGGAGTCGAACCTGCGACCACCGGCTTAGAAGGCCGGTGCTCTATCCAACTGAGCTACGGGCGCACAGTGGGAAGCAGACTACCTGACTGACGCCTGATACTCATCGGTTGGTCGGGGCAGCAGGATTCGAACCTGCGACCCTCTGCTCCCAAAGCAGATGCGCTACCAGACTGCGCCATACCCCGAATCCGATGCCCCGCTCCCGGGAGTGTCCCGAAAGATTGGCCCGGCTGCGGGGGCGCGCATCATACCCGAGCGGGACGGCCCGGGGTCAATTTAACCCCGTCGCCAGGTGGTCACCCCGCCCGGCTTGTCCTCCAGGATGACCCCGGCCGCGGCCAATTCGTCGCGGACCCGGTCGGACTCGGCCCAGTTCTTCGCCTTGCGGGCCGCCAGCCGCGCGGCGATACGCGCGTCGATCTCCGCATCACTGAGACCCGTGGCCGACACGCCGGCACGGAACCACTCCTCGGGGGTGATGCGCAAAATGCCGAGCACCCCGCCCAGCGCGCGCAACTCACCGGCCAGCAGCTTGGCCTGGTGCGAGTCGGCGCCGGCGGCGCGCGCCGTGTTCAGTTCGCGTGCCAGCCCCTGCAACACGGCGATGGCCTCGGGCGTATTGAAGTCGTCATCCATGGCCGCGTCGAAATCCCTGGCGGCGCTGGTCGGCGAATACAGTTCGCCGCCAACGGCGGGCACGTCGCGCAGCGCGGTGTACAGCCGGTTGAGGCCGGCCTCGGCCTGGTCGAGCTGGTCCGGCGAATAATTCATCGGCCCGCGGTACTGGCTGGACAGCAGGAAGAAACGCAGCACTTCGGGATGCTTGATCTTCGCCAGCACTTCACGCGTGGTGAAGAAATTGCCCAGCGACTTCGACATCTTCTCGTTGTCGATGTTGAGGAAGCCGTTGTGCATCCAGATCTCGGCGAACTTTCCGCCGGTGGCGCCACAGGTCTGGGCGATCTCGTTTTCATGGTGCGGAAACTTGAGATCGAGGCCGCCGCCGTGAATGTCGAAGTGCTCACCGAGTTCCCTGGTCGACATCGCCGAGCATTCGATATGCCAGCCGGGCCGGCCCTCGCCCCAGGGCGAAGGCCACGACGGCTCACCCGGCTTCGCGGATTTCCACAACACGAAATCGAGCGGATCGCGCTTGGCGCTGTCCACCTCGACGCGGGCACCCGCGCGCAGGTCATCGAGTTTCTTGCCCGAGAGCCGGCCATACGGTCCGAACTTGTGCACGTCGTACATCACATCGCCATTGGCCGCCTGGTAGGCGAACCCGTTGGTGATCAGCTGGCCGATCATGTCCAGCATCTCCTCGATGTATTCGGAAGCCCGGGGCTCCTTCTCCGGGCGCAGGCACCCGAGTCTGTCGAGGTCCTCGTGCATGGCCGCGGTGAACTTCTTCGCGTGCTCGCGCCAGTCCACGCCGGCTTCGCGCGCGCGGTTGATGATCTTGTCGTCCACGTCGGTGATGTTGCGCACGTAGGTGACGCGAAAACCGCGATGCCGCAGGTAACGGCTCACCATGTCGAACACCACCAGCATGCGGGCATTGCCCACGTGGAAGTAGTCGTAGACGGTGACGCCGCAGCTGTACATGCGCACGTGGCCGGGCTCGACGGGGCGCAGTTCCTGTTTCTCGCCCGTCAGGGAATTGTGGATGCGGATCATGCGGCGAAGCGGTTGAGTCGTTCGTGGATGCTGGCGCCCGCCATGGCCTTGAGCAGCGGCGCGAGTTCGGGGCCTTCGGGAGTACCGGTGAGCGCCAGGCGCAGGGGTTTCCACAGCGCCTGCCCCTTTGCACCCGTGGCGGCCTTCACGGCGCTGACGATGGAATCGAGCGAGGGATCCGCGGCGGCGGCCTGCGCCGCGGCCTGGAAGAACTGCGGGCCCGCCTCACGCACGCGCGCCAGCGCGTCGCCTTCGAGCGCCGGAGATGGACCGAACACCACCTCGCGCCACCGGGCCACGTCCTTCGGCAGCAGCACGTTCGGGCGGATCGCGGCGATGAATGCGCGCCGGCGATCGGTGTCGATGTCGGCGGGCGTCTCCGCGGACAGCCACCGCTCGCTTTCTTCCATCGGCAGGTGATGCGCCACTTCGCGCTGCCAGACATTGAGCTGCGACTCCTCGAAGCGCGCGGGCGCGCGGCCCAGATGCTTGACCGTGAAATGTCTGGCCATGACATCGAGCGGCAACACGCCGTTCTCGCCGCTGGAATGTCCCAGGCGGAACAGGTGGTTGGTCAACGCCGTGGGTAGATAGCCGCGCTCGCGGAACTCGCGCACGCTGGTGGCGCCGTGCCGTTTCGAAAGCGGCGCGCCGTCCGCACCCACCAGCAGCGACAGGTGGCCATAGGTGGGAGCGCGCAACCCCAGCGCCTCGAGTACCAGCAGCTGGCGCGGTGTGTTGGTCAGGTGATCTTCGCCGCGCAGCACGTGCGTGATGCCCATCTCGGCATCATCGATGGCGTTGCTGAAGAAGAACGCGGCGCTGCCGTCGGCGCGCCGCAGGATGAAATCACCGATGTCGTCGGTGGCGAAGCGCTGCGCGCCATGCACCATGTCGTCGAATTCCACGAACTTGCCCGTGGGCACGCGGAACCGGGTGGTGGGCGAGACGCCCTGCGCGCTCTTGCGCACGCGCGCCTCTGCGGACAGTTCGCGGCAGGTGCCGGCATATCGCGGCGGGCGGCCGGCGGCGAGCTGCGATTTGCGCGACAGCTCGAGTTCCAGCGGCGTGCAGTAGCAGGGATACGTGAGACCACTGGCGTCCAGCGTGGCCGAGTGGCGTGCGTACACGGCCCCGCGGCGCGACTGGCGATACTCGCCTCCATCCGACGGGTTCGACAGGTAGGGCGGCCCGGCATCCCAGGCCAGGCCCATCCACGCCAGGTCGGCCATCAGGGCCGTGGTGTAGGACTCCTTGCTGCGCTCGGTATCGGTGTCCTCGATGCGCAATACGAAGCGGCCTCCGTGATGGCGCGCGAACAGCCAGCTGAACAGTGCGGTGCGCGCATTGCCGAGGTGGAGCTCGCCCGTCGGGCTGGGCGCGAAACGAGTGGTGATACGGGCCGTGGACACCGGCGAATGTTACGTGAAAGCAACGCCGGCCCGCAGCTTCGGTAGAATCGCCGCCCATGAAAAAGTCGTCGCTGCTGCTGGCCGTCACCGGCCTTTTGTTCTCTTTTGTAACCCAGGCCACGGCCGCGGAACGCGTCCGCGTCACCACCAACCTCGGCTCCTTCGTCATAGAGCTGCAGCGCGACCGTGCGCCGCTGACCGTCGAGAACTACCTGGGCTACGTGCGCAGCGGGTATTACACGAACACGCTGTTCCACCGCGTGATCGCGAACTTCGTGGTCCAGGGCGGCGGCGTGAGCCCCGACTACAAGTCCAAGCCCACCAACAAGCCCATCCCCAATGAAGCGGGGAACGGCCTGAAGAACCTGCGTGGCACCGTGGGTCTCGCACGCGCTTCGGGCGCGCATTCCGGCGACGTCCAGTTCTACATCAACGTCGCGGACAACGCCGATCTCGACCCACTGCCCACGCGCTGGGGTTACGCCGTGTTCGGCCGCATCGTCGAAGGCATGGAAGTCGTCGACCGCATCAGCGTCTCGCCCACGGGGTCCGCCGGGCCGTTCAAGCAGGATGCGCCGCTGCAACCGGTGATCATCCAGAAGGCCGAGCTGATCGCGGACCAGGCGCCGGCGCCCACAGCAGCGCCCGCGCCGGCACCCGCCGCCTCACAACCCGCCGCAGAGACGCCCGCAGGCGCCACAACGCCCGGTGACACGCCGCCGCCCGCCGAAGGCGCGCCTCCGCCGCAAGGCTCACCGCCACCGCAGTGAGTCGCGCGGCGCAAACGCTTTTCGCCTCAGACCTCCATCTCGACAGCGAGGCCCCCTGGGCCATCGACGCCTTCCTGGCATTTCTCGAAGGCCCCGCGCGTGACGCGGATTCGCTCTACCTGCTGGGCGACATTTTCGAAGCCTGGGTGGGCGACGATGACGACGATGCCGCGAATGCGCGCGCCTGCGATGGCCTCGCGAAGCTGACACGGGCAGGCACGCCGGTGTTCGCCATGCACGGCAACCGCGACTTCCTGCTGGGCGAATCGTTCGAGAATCTCACCGGCGTCAAACTACTGCCCGACCCGGTGTTCGTCGAGCTGCATGGCGTGCCGACGTTGCTCAGTCACGGCGACGTGCTCTGCACCCAGGACCTGCCCTACCAGGAATTGCGCAGCATCGTGCGCCAGCCTTCATGGCAACGCCGCTTCCTGTCACTGCCACTGTCCGCGCGCCGCGCCCTGGCCAGTGCCGCGCGCGCGGGCAGCAAGGCGCACACAGAGCGCCAGATACCGGTGTTGATGGACGTGAATCCCGACGCCGTGACCGAGGCCCTGCGCGCCACGGGAGCCCGCCGGCTGATCCATGGCCATACACACCGGCCTGCGGTCCACCAGTTCGAGGTGGATGGGGTGAAGTCCGAGCGTGTGGTACTGGCACCCTGGTACGAATCGGCAAGCTGCGTGGCCATCGACGCCGCAGGCGTGCGCGAAATCCCTCTTCCGCGGTAACCTCGCCTGCCAGGGGCTGCCCACCACCGGCCAGATCGGTGAGGCCACGCTGATTCTCTTCTTCGCATTCATCGGCATCGAATCCGCATTCAGCGTAGCGGCTGAAGTCTCAGGCGGGCGGGCCCGAATGGAACCGCAGGTCCTCGTCGGATGAAGTCGCGAGCTCCGCTTCACGCGCCGCGATGATCGCGAGGCGCTCCGCGACCTCGCGCGCGTCGAACTCCCGTTCGGCGAAATTCAGGTACAGCTCGAAGTGCCGCGCCTCGGAACGCTCTAGCTGTGCGTACAGCTCCTTCACCTGTGCCGGCAGATGCTTTGACAGCAGCCGGAAGCGCTCGCAGGAACGCGCCTCGATCAGCGCATGCACGATCATCAGATCGAGCTTCCGCCTGGGTTCGTGGGTGCGCACCAGCTTGCGCAGTTCGCTGGCGTAGCGGCCCGGCTTCATGCGCTGGTAGGGCACGTCGAGCTTTTTCATCAGCCGCTCGACCTGTTCGAAATGCTTGAGCTCCTCGCGTGCGAGACGCGACAGCGCCACTGCCAGCGAGCGATCCTCCGGGTACGCGAAGATGAGCGCCATGGCGGTCGACGCCGCCTTCTTCTCGCAATTGGCGTGGTCCACGAGCAGCGTGGGCAGATCCTGAACCGCGGCTTCCACCCATGCACGCGGAGTCTCGGCCTTCAGAATGGTCTGCCCGGTGGCGCGCGCGAATCGCGCCGCGGCCACCGACTCACGTCGTTCGCTCATTGCGCGGTCGCGGGCGCCGGCCCGGACGGCGTGGATTTTTCGGCCTCGGGCGCGCCCGATAGCGGCGCCGCCGGGATGTCGGCATGTGAGGACGTGAGCACCGGCATGGGCACGGTGACGGTGGCTGCGGGTGGCGGCAGGGCGTTCAGCGCATCGCCGATGAGGCGCGCCGCGGAGGCGGCATCGGGCGGGCGATCCGCCGCATCCTTGGCCAGGAGCTTGTCGACGATGAACTGCAGCGAGGCCAATCGCTCCGGTAGTTTGGGAATGGGCGCCTTGGCGTGGTGGACCAATATGGCCATGTGGTTTTCGGCGTCGAACGGCTTCTTGCCCGTCAGCATCTCGAACAACATCACACCCAGCGCGTACAGGTCGCTGCGGCCGTCGAGCGGTTTTCCATGTCCCTGCTCCGGGCTCATGTAGTGAGGCGTGCCGAAGATGAGGCCCTTGTCGGTCACCTCCATCTTGAGCGCGACGTGTTTGGCGAGTCCGAAGTCGATGAGCGCGATGCTGCCGTCGTCGCGCAACATCACGTTGCCCGGCTTGAGGTCGCGATGGAAGATACCGACTTCGTGGATGGCTTCGAGCGCGTACGCCAGGTCGCGCGCATAGGCCAGTGACTGCCGCGCGGTCAGCCCTTCGGACATCCGCTTGCGCAGATCGCCGCGCGCGAAATACTCCATCGCAAGATACAGGTGATCGTCGGTGACCCCGAGATCGTAGATGCGCACGATGTTCGGATGCTGGACTCCGCGCAGGATTTCGAACTCCTGCAGGAAACGCTCCATGGACTGGTCGATGCCGGTTTCCTTGCGGATGGCCGGCGTCACCTTGAGTGCCACCACGCCGCCGAGCTCGGCGCTTTCCGCGAGAAACAGGTCGGACACCGAGCCCTTGGCGATGTGATCGATGCGCCGATATGCCTTGAGCCGGCAACCCGCGAAATCCTGCGCCATCTTCGCGCCGGGCGACATGCGCCAGCGGCTCTGCGACTTGGCCTGCTCATCCGCGGCGCGTTTCAGGGCGTCGTTGAGCTTGCTGTGCTTGATCTTGTCCTTGCCCAGCACTTCGAATGCGCCCCCGGCCCGCGCCTCGACTGCATCCGGCGAGTCGTCCTTTTCGGATAGAAACACCACGGGCGCGAAATCTTCACGACGCTGGAAGTCGCGCAGCCAGTCGAGGCCGGAACCGCCCTTCCACGCGTGATCGAGCAACACGGCGCTGAAACCCTGCGCGAGAAAACCGGGAGTCAGCGGTCCGCGCACGCGCGGGTTGTAACTCACCAGGTCGACGTCCGGCCAGGCGCAGGAGATGTGGTGCCGCAGCAGCGTGCGGTAGCGCGGGTCGTCGTCGATCAACAGGATTCGCATACCGGATTAGAGCACGCGTCGCCGCTGTTTTATACCGATCAGGATATCCCCGACATTGGTGCCCGTTGGCCCGGTGTGCACCAGATCTTCGGCGGCTTCGAGCGCGAGCGCGGAGTCGAACTCGCGCAGCGCGCGTTCCACGTCCACGCCCGCAAGCTCCGCGCGCGACATCGTGCCCGCATCGACCATGGCGCCGGCGTCGTCGGTGTTTCCATCGGTACCATCGGTGCCGGCGGCGAGGATGGTGAAGTCATCGCCCGCGCGCATCGCGCCCGCGGCGACCAGCGCCAGGTGCTGGTTGCGCCCGCCGCGACCGGATTTTTCCGGCAACACCACGGTGGATTCGCCGCCCCACACAAGGCCATCGGCCTGCGTTTCGCGCAACGCGTCGACGAACTCCCGAGCCACCGCGGCCGCGTCACCCGAGAAGCGATCCTTGCGCAGGTCAAAAGCGAGCCCCTGCATCGCGCCACGCATCGCGGCGCAATGAGTGGCGTCGTCGATGTTCGCGAAGACGATGCGCAACACCTGGTCATCGACTCCCGCCGCCCGCCCTAACAACCCTGAACCGATCACGCCGGGATCGTCGTCGGGCACATCGGAGATGAACAGCGCATGCGCGGGACGTCCGGCCAGCATCCGCGCCACTCCGCCCCGCTTGAGCCGCGACAATTCCGCGCGCGCCGCGTTGAGAGTGGCGATGTCCCAACCTTGCGCGAGCCCGCGCTCGTTCAGTGCGCGCAGGTCATCCAGCGTGATCCCGGGCTCGAGCAGCTCCACCAGGCTGGAGCTTCCGCCGGAAATGAGGAACACGGGGTACTCGTCGGCGGACAGACCGCCGATGCGTCGTTCGAGCTCCGCGCCGGCGGCGAGGCTGCGCGCATCGGGAACCGGATGAGCGCTCTCGATGACCTGCAGGTTGGGCAACCGCGCGACCTCGGGGTCGGTGTGGCCATCCTTGGTGATGAGCAATGCCTGCCGGATGTCGGCGCCGATGGCGGCGTATGCGCCCAGCAGCAGGCTGCGCGGGTTCATCGCGATGGCGCCGGCGCGGCCCGCGCCCGGACGATCAGCCCTTGCCGATGACCTTGAGGCCGCCGCGCTCGCCATCGCGCCGCGAAGCCTTGGCCGAATCCGAGCGCTCGGATTGCAGTCGCGCCAGATACTCGGCCGTCACGTCACCGGTGACGTAATGCCCCGAGAAGCACGAGGTGTCGAATTCCTTGATGCTGGAATGATCGTGCACGCAGGCCTGGATGAGGTCGTCCAGGTTCTGGTAGATCAGCCAGTCGGCGCCGATCAGCTTCGCGACTTCATCCTCGGTGCGGCTGCCCGCTACCAGTTCGCTCGCGGCCGGCATGTCGATGCCATAAACGTTCGGGAATTTCACCGGCGGCGCGGCCGAGGCGAAATACACCTTGCGGGCGCCGGCTTCGCGCGCGAGATCGATGATCTGCGCGGAGGTCGTGCCGCGCACGATGGAGTCGTCCACCAGCAGGACGTTCTTGTTGCGAAACTCGAGATCGATGGCGTTGAGCTTGGAACGCACGGACTTCGAACGCTGTTCCTGCCCCGGCATGATGAACGTGCGGCCCACGTAGCGGTTCTTCACGAACCCTTCGCGGTACTTCACATTGAGATGCTGGGCCACCTGCATGGCGCTGGTGCGGCTGGTGTCGGGGATCGGGATGACCACGTCGATGTCGTGGTCCGGGCGTTCGCGCACGATCTTCTCGGCCAGGCGGTCGCCCATGCGCATGCGCGCGCGGTGCACGGAGATGTTGTCGATCAGCGAGTCGGGACGCGCGAAGTACACGTACTCGAAGATGCAGGGCGCATGCCGCGTGGTGGCCGAGCAGACCTGCGAATGCAGGCGCCCGAGTACGTCGATGTACACCACTTCACCCGGCGCGACGTCGCGCACGAGTTTGAAACCCAGCATGTCGAGCGCCACGCTCTCGGACGCCAGCATCCACTCGGCGCCCTTGGGTGTCTCGCGCTGACCCAGCACCAGCGGGCGAATGCCATTGGGGTCGCGGAAGGCCAGCAGGCCGTGGCCGATGATCATGGAGATGACCGCGTAGCCACCGCGGCAGCGGCGGTACACGGCGCTGACGGCCGCGAAGATGTCGGCCGGTGTCACTCGCGGTGTGCCCACGCGTTGCAGCTCGGAAGCCAGCACGTTGAGCAGCACTTCGGAATCCGACGAGGTGTTCAGGTGGCGGCGATCTTCACGCTCGATGATCTCGGCGAGCTCGCGCGCATTGGTGAGGTTGCCGTTGTGCCCGAGGCAGATGCCGTAGGGCGCATTCACATAGAAGGGCTGGGCTTCGGCGGCGCCGTCGCTGCCGGCCGTGGGATAACGCACATGGCCCATGCCCATGTTGCCCTTGAGGTCCTGCATGGCGTGCTGGTCGAAAACATCGCGCACCAGCCCCTGCCCCTTGCGTACGAACAGCTCGCCATCCAGCACCGTGGCGATGCCCGCGGCGTCCTGGCCGCGGTGCTGCAGCACCGTCAGGGCATCATAGATCCGTTGATTGACTCCACTGGTTCCGACGATGCCTGCGATTCCGCACATGCGTGATTGCGTCCTTAAGTGGCCGATTCGGGCGGGGTCGTGGAATTGAGGGTCTTTTCCAGCCGTTCAAGCTTTTCGCCGACTATTCCACGCAGGGCGTCCGCCACGCCGATGGCGTAGGGCATGAGCCTGGAGCGCTTCCAGGAGGCGTCCTCGTCCATGCGCAACGCCTGCACGGCGATGGTGAAGGCACCGACGATGACGATGCCGCGCACGATGCCGAAGACAAAACCGAGGAATTTATCCAGGCCGGCGAACATGGAAACGCGCACGTAGTGCGAGACGACCACGGAGATCGCGCCACCCAGCAGGAGGACGCCGACGAAAATGATTGCGCGCGCGGCCCAGATTCGTAGCGGTGAACCCACCAGGATGCCGCCCAGGTGCGGCTCGAGCGAAGGGCCGAAGCTCCAGGCCAGCACGATGGCGAGGAACCAGGTGATCACGGCAATGGCTTCTCGGAGCAGGCCACGCACCAGGCCCATGACTGCGGAGATGATGACGATGGCGAGGATGATGTAGTCGACTGCGATCACGAGAGAAGCTCGCTCATTGGTCGTTGAATCCTCGCGGTACAGGTGAACCCGGCCAGTGGGTCTGCAGCGGCCGCGATTGTACTCGACCGGTCAGCGCGCAACGCGGCAAATCGCGCCCTGACGGGCGCTGGTTCACGAAATGGGAACGATGCTGCCCGACTGCCCCATCCGCTTGAGTTGCGCCGCCAGGGCTTCGGCGGAAGCCCGGTCTCTGGTAGGGCCAACCCGTACCCGATACAGCTCGCGGCCGTTGGTGGTGATGGGCGCGATGAAAGTGGCGAAACCCTTGGCTGTCATATCCCGCGTGAGCTTCTCGGCGTTCTGCTTGCTGCTGAAGCTGCCGAGCTGCACCACGAAACTGCCGGCGGCGACGGGCGGCTTGCCCGAGTCTCGTGACGTCTGGGCCGCGGGAGGCGACGGGATGGGCCTGACGGCGGGTTGTTCAGTCGTGGCGGATGCGGGCCTGGCGGGCGCCTGACCAGGAGATTGAGCGACGGCCGCAGGCGCCGGTGTTTGAGGGTTCGGCGCAGGCGTGTCCGGGATTTGTTCGGGCGCGGCGGCTTCGCCGGGTTGCGCGCGGTCGTTATCACCCGCGGTCGTGGCCTGCGGCGATGCGACCGGCGGCAATGACACGCCCGGCTCCGACGGTTGTTGCTCACCGGACGCGGCCGGCGCGTTGAGATCGATGGTGTAACGGCGCAGCCCTTCTTCCTCGGGAGTGGCCGGCGCCACGGCGTCCTTGGGCCCGGTGAGTAGTTCGGGAACCAGCAGGACGAACAGCGCCACGAGAATGACGGCACCCGTCAGGCGTTGCTTGGCGCGTGAATCCATGCGTGAACTATATCCCAAGGAAATCGAGGGCCGGCCCCACCGTGAGAAAGGAGCCGAAGACGACGATGCGATCCCCCGGCGTCGCGGCCGCGCGCGCGGCCCGGCAGGCCGCGGCCACGTCCCCTTCCTGCGCGACGATGGTCGCATTCGCGGGCAGTCTGGCGGCAATCTCGCTCGCTGGCACCGCGCGCGGGCCCTCGAGCGCGGCCAGTGCCCACGCATCGATGGCCGGCGCGAGCACCGCGAGGATGCCGGCGATGTCCTTGTCGCCGAGCACGCCGCAGACCGCTAGGGTCCGGCGTGGCGGCAACGACGCGAGGTTGGCCCGCAGGCCTTCGGCGGCCGGGACGTTGTGCGCCACGTCCAGCACCCATTCGACTTCGCCGGGAAGGACCTGGAACCGTCCGCGGATCCGCACCTCACGCAACGCGCGCGCGACGACGTCGCGGCTCAGTTGCGCGCCGAAGCCGGTGTGCGTCAGCGCCGCAATTGCCGTGGCGGCATTGCCCAGCTGCTGGTGGCCGGCAAGCGTCGGCGGCGGCAGGTTGTCCAGTCGAAGGCCGTCGCACTCGAAATCCCAGCCATCCGCATGAATGCGCGCGTGGTAGTCGCGGCCAGGGACGACGGCAATCGAACCCAGCGCCTCGATGACGTCGAACACGGAACGCGGCATGTCGGGGCTGCCCAGCACCGCGGGCCTGCCCGCGCGGAAGATGCCCGCTTTTTCGCGGCCGATTTCCTCGGCGGTGTGGCCTAACCAGTCGACGTGATCGATGCCGATGGACGTGACCACCGCGACATCGGCATCGAGGATGTTGGTGGCGTCGAGCCGTCCGCCGAGACCCACCTCGAGCACCGCCACGTCGACGCGCGCGCGGGCAAAGAGGTCGAATGCCGCCAGCGCGTTGTACTCGAAGAACGTGAGTGTGATCTCGCCACGTGCGGCATCGATACGCTGGAACGCGGCGACCAGCTCATCGTCACCCGCCTCCGCGCCATCGACGCAGATGCGCTCGTTGTAGCGCGTCAGGTGCGGCGAGGTGAAACGTCCGACTCGTTGGCCGGCTGCCCGCAGCAGGCCGTCGATGAACGCCACCGTGGAACCCTTGCCATTGGTTCCGCCGACCGTGATCACGCGATGCGCAGGCTCGAGCAGCCCCAGCCGGCGCGCGACTTCGCGCACGCGCGCCAGGCCCAGGTCGATGGAACTGGAGTGGGATTTCTCCTGCCGCGCGAGCCAGGCGGCCAGCGCGGACATTACTGCGGTTGCGTGGACGCGGGGACCGCGGCCGGCTGCCGCATGAGCAGGCGCAGCAGCGCGCCGAGTTTCTCGCGCATGTCGCGGCGGTCGACGATGAGGTCGAGCGCGCCGTGATCGAGCAGGAATTCGCTGCGCTGGAAACCCTCGGGCAGGGTCTCGCGCACGGTCTGCTGAATGACACGCGGACCCGCGAAGCCGATGAGCGCGCGCGGCTCGGCGACGTTGAGATCGCCCAGCATGGCGAGACTCGCCGACACGCCGCCCGTGGTCGGGTCGGTCATCACGGAGATGAACGGCAGCCGCTCACGCGCGAGGCGCGCCAGCGCCGCGCTGGTCTTGGCCATCTGCATCAGCGAGAACAGCGCCTCCTGCATGCGTGCGCCGCCACTCGAGGAGAAACACACCAGCGGCGCGCGGTTGGCGATGCAATGGTCCACGGCGCGCTTGAAGCGCTCGCCCACCACCGAGCCCATGGAGCCGCCGAGGAACTTGAACTCGAAGGCGCAGGCGACGATCTTGAGTCCTTCGAGCGTACCGGCTATCGCGATCAGCGCGTCGCGTTCGCCCGTGGCCTTCTGCGCCGCCGCGAGTCGATCGCGATAGCGCTTGCTGTCGCGGAACTTGAGCGGATCCTCGGGCGACACTTCCACGCCGAGTTCCACCTGGCCACCTTCATCGAGGAACCGCGCGAGGCGTTCGCGGCCGCCGATGCGCATGTGATGGCTGCACTTGGGGCAGACATTGAGGTTGCGCTCGAGCTCGGCGCGATACAGCACCGCGTCGCAGGCCGAACACTTGATCCACAGACCCTCGGGGACCGAACGCGTGCGGCGCTCGGTCTTGATGCGCGAGGGCATGATTTTCTCGAACCAGGACATGTCTTCCGGCGGTTCCTATGACTGGGGGCTGCCCAAAGAGCGTTGAATCATAGCGGATTGCGGTTCGACGGCGGGCAACCCGAATTCGGCCGGGTAACGCACCCCCGACAGGTACAAACCATCCGGCGGCGCCGTGGCGGCATTGACGCGCCGATCGCGGCTGGCCAGCACGGCGGCGACGCGCTCCGGCGGCGAATCACCCTCGCCCACGGACATCAGCAACCCGGCAAGATTGCGAACCATGTGATGCAGGAAGGCGTTGGCGGTCACGTCCAGCTTCACCCACGCGCCCTCGCGGCTGACGGCGACTTTTTCGAGGCGGCGCACCGGCGACCTGGACTGGCACTCCACCGAGCGAAACGCGCTGAAGTCGTGCTCGCCCACCAGGACCTGCGCACAGGAATGCATGAGCCGGTCGTCCAGCGGGCGCCGTTCCCAGGTGGCGCGTCCCGTATCGAGGCCGGGGCGCGAATCGCGGTTGAGGATGAGGTACCGGTAGCTGCGCGCGGTGGCACTGAAGCGCGCGTGGAATTGTCCGGGCACTTCGCGCACCCACAGGACGCTCACATCATTGGGTAGATAGGTGTTGGCGCCCAGGCGCCAGGCGCGTTCGCCGCGCACGGCCTCGCTGTCGAAATGCAGGACCTGCGCTCTTGCATGCACGCCGGCATCGGTGCGGCCGGCGCAGACGGTTTCAACCGGGGAATCGGCGACCCGCGCGAGCGCGCGTTGCACCACGCCCTGCACCGTGTCGAGACCGGATTGGAACTGCCAGCCGGAGTACGCACGGCCGTCGTACTCGAGGCCGGCGGCGAACCGAGGCATCTGGTTGCCGATGCCCCGCGCGGATCAGCCGGGCAGCGACTCGATCAAGCGCTGCGCTTCCTGCTTCTGCGAGGCCGACCCTTCGGTCAACACTTCGTTCAGGATGTTGCGCGCGCCATCCGGGTCACCCATGTCGACGTAGGCACGGGCCAGGTCGAGCTTGGTGCCCACTTCCGAGAGCGTCACGGGTTCGAGGTCGGGCACCGCCAGTTCTTCCGTGGCGCTGCCGGGCACGTCAAAGCCGTTGCCGATGTCGAGATCCACCTTGCCGCGGCCGATACCCGGCTGCTGCTGCGTGGGCTCGACGGGGAAGTCGAGGTTGTTCTGGTCGATGGCCGCGAGGCGCGAAGTAGACGACACGTCGAAGTCGCCATCGGGCATCTCGAACTTGGCCATGGACGCGGTGGTGTTCGGGTCGATCGAGCGGCCCTTCGTGAGGTCCACGTCGCCGCCAAGTTCGCGCTCGGTGAGGAACCAGGTGCCGCTCGCGCCGTGTTCGGTGAGCTGCGTGTCGTCAGAGCTGCCGCCGCCAATGCCAGCGCGCGCGGCCGCGGCCGCCAGCAGTCGCTGTGAGTTCTCGTCCAGGCCGGCCACCATGGTGGGCGCGTTCGCGTCCGGACCACGCGGGGCGGGTGCGATGGGCTTGAGGCCGATCTGCGAATCCGTCTGTTCCAGCGAGCCCAGCTCGAGGCCGAGATCGTCCAGCGCGAGCTCGGCCGTCTGGTCGGAGCTCAGCTTGCGGCGCATGGCATTGTCGACCTTCTCGCGGATGGTCGGCTCGTCCAGCGGACGCAGCGCGGGCTGCTCGACGGTCGGGGCTTCCGAACCGGCGGGCGTCATTTTCACCGTCATCTCGCGAGTGGTCTGGCCACTACGGTCCGAGTTGAGGTTGAGATCGGAGGGGATGGCGAGACCTTCACCCGTCGCATCCGGATCGCGCAGCGCGGCGCCGAGATCGAGGTCCACGGGCTCCCGATTCGCGCCACCCGTGACGTCGAGTCGCGAGCTGACATCGAAGGGGTCGAAGTCCACGCCGCCGGCGCCACCGCCGTCGAGGTTGAGATCCACGCCCACCGGTCCGCCACCCTGGCCTTCGGAGAACATCGGATCTTCGGGGGCAATCTGCTTGCCCATGATGACGATCTTGTCCCACTCGCCGGCTTCGCCTTCCGCGCGCGTGTCGTTGAGATCGCGGGTCAACTTGAGGAATTCCTCCTTGTTGCCCCACACGAAGAACACTTCGAGCAGCTTGAGCTTCAGGTCACGGCGATGCGGCTCGCGCTGGATGGCGATGCGCACCAGGTCGGCGGCCTGGTCGTACAGACCATAGGCCATGTGGAAATCGGCTTCGGCCAGCGGATCGCCCTGGTCGAGGTTGACCGCGGTCTCGCTGCTGATGGTTTCGTCCGTGCGCACCGTCGGCGCCAGCGGGATGTCCTGCGTCTCCTGCAGCGCGCGATGCGTGCCGGATTCCTCGACGAGGATGTCGTCGGGCACGCCACCGTCCATGGACGGTGCGCGCATGCGGCCGGTGTCCGAGAGCGTATCGACCGGCTGCGCCAGGCGGTCCTCACCCACATCCGCGAGCCGGCCCAGGTTGTCGTCGAACTCGGCGGACTTGCGCTTGCCACGGGATTTCAGGAACAGCAGGCCCAGCAGGAGCGCCACACCAGCGGCGAGCACCATCCAGTAATCCTTGAGCAGGCCCATGATGCCGCCCGACTCTTCGGCGGTTTCCGCGGCAGGACGCTTGCGCTCGGGACGCGGCTTCGCCACTTCCGCCGGCGGCGTGGCCGCAGGCTCGGTGGCAGGGGTGGCTTCAGGCGTGGCATCGGGAGTTTCGGTAGCGGCGGCTTCAGGCTGCGCGGCCTGCTCCGGCGCAGGCGCCTCCACGGGCGGCGTCTGTGTCTGGGCAGGCTGCTGCTGGGACGCGGCAAGCTTGGCTTGCAGGTCGGCAAGCTCGGTGTTGCGCAGTTCCAGCAGACGCTTGGATTCGGTCAGCTGGTCTTCGAGTTCGCGGACACGGCCCTGCAGGCGATCGACCGCAGCGGAATCTCCGGCGGAGCTGCCGTCACCCGAGCCATCCGTGGGTGGCACCAGCCGCAGGCGGCCGGAGCTGGAATCGCCACTCGCACCGGCCCAGCTGCCCGCGAGCCGGCGCACTTCGCCACTGGCTTCGGCAGGCGATACCGCGGCGATTTCCTCACCGCTGGGGATGCGAAGAACGGATCCCGCGCGCAACCGGTTCATGTCGCCTTCGAAGGCGCCGGCGTTGCCGCGGAAGATGGAAACCATGAGCTGATCGGTGCGCGCTCCGGTGCTCGCCGAAAGCCGGCGGGCGATGGCGGACAAGCTGTCGCCGCGCTGCACTTCGTAACTGTCACCGCCACCGGCAGCCACCGGAGCGGCTGTGCTCCCGATTGAACCGGCATCGGGCGAAGCGGGACGGGAAATCTGGCCCGAGCTCTGCGCGCCACCGACGGTGGGCGCCACGGGCTGCGCGGCCTGCACGCTGTTAGGCGCGAACACCGGCGGATCCAGCAATACGGTGTACTCGCGCACCATGCGGCCGCGGGCCCAGGACGCCTCGACCAGCAGCGTGAGGAAAGGTTCGGTGACCGTTTCGGTGGAACGGATGCGCAGCACCTGCGCGCCGTTCGCGGCGCGATCGCGCGTCACCGTAATGGACGACATGAACTGCGGCCAGTCGAGGCCGTAACGTTCGAAGGTCTCTTTGGTCGCGAGCTTGGCCTCCAGCGTCGCGAGGTCTTCAGCGGTGGCGTTCAGCAGTTCGATTTCGGCATCGAGCGGTGCGTTCAGCGGCGAATTGAGCCGGACATCGCCGAGACCCAAGGCAAATGACATGCCGGGCAAAAGCAAGCACGCCAGCAACCCAGGGACGAAACCCAACCGCTTCATTCGCGTCTCCACTACCACCGTCGGCCCTTAAAAACTTGGGATTTCTTTATCTAAACAGAAACTTAGAGCGCAAACTTGCAGCCCTAAGCTGAAACCGCCCGCAATATAACTTAAATATGCTCTCGCACCAAAATCTCGGCAATTTGGATGCTGTTCGTGGCAGCACCCTTCCGGATGTTGTCTGAGACGATCCATAAGTTAAGTCCATGTTCGTGACTTATATCTTCCCTAATGCGTCCGACATAAACCGTGTCCCGGTTCGCGGCTTCAGTCGCTGCCGTGGGATATCCCCCCGGTCGACGCTCGTCTAACACCTCGACTCCCGGGGCTTTTTTCAGGAGTTCACGCGCCGCATCGGCCGTGATCTTGGTCACGGTTTCCAGGTGTACGGCCTCCGAATGGCCGAAGAACACGGGGACGCGCACGGCCGTGGCGTTCACGCGGATATTCGGGTCGCCCAGGATCTTCTGCGTCTCCCAGACCATCTTCATTTCTTCTTTCGTGTAGCCGTTGTCCTGGAACTTGTCGATCTGCGGCACGGCATTGAAGGCGATGCGCTTGGCAATGACCTGCGGCTTGCCCGGTTCGCGCCCACTCATGAGCGCCGTGGTCTGCTCGGCGAGCTCATCCACGGCTTCCTTGCCCGCGCCCGACACCGATTGGTAGGTGGCCACGTTGATGCGCGTGATGCCGACGGCATCGTGAATGGGTTTGAGCGCCACCACCATCTGGATGGTGGAGCAGTTGGGGTTGGCGATGATGTTGCGGGCCTTGTACTGGCCGATGGCCTGCGGGTTCACTTCGGGAACCACCAGCGGGATGTCGTCCTCGTAGCGGAACTCGGAAGTGTTGTCGATGACGATGCAGCCCGCGGCCGCGGCCTTGGGCGCGTACTCGCGCGAAACTTCGCCGCCCGCGGAAAACAGGCCGATTTGCGCGCGCGAGAAATCGAAGGTGGCCACGTCGATCACGGGGATGTGGCGGCCACGGAATTCCACGCGCTTGCCCACGGAGCGGTTGCTGGCCAGCGGGAACAGCTCGGACACCGGGAAGTCGCGCTCTTCGAGCACGCGGATCAGGGTTTCGCCCACGAGGCCCGTGGCCCCCAGCACGCACACCCCGTAGCGCTTCTTCTCGTCCGGCATGACTAACTACCCTTGCGTGTATCGGTGGTGATGACGGGCGTGCCCGACTGGACGTCCGCGTTCTGCCCGCGATGCCTCAGGAAATGATCGAGCAGCACGATGGCCATCATGGCCTCGCAGATGGGGGTGGCGCGCAGCCCCACGCAGGGATCGTGGCGTCCCGTGGTCACCACTTCCACCGGGTTGCCCGCGACGTCGATGGTCTTGCCCGGCACCTGGATGCTGGAGGTGGGCTTGAACGTGACGTGCACCACCACGTCCTGACCCGAAGAGATGCCGCCGAGAATTCCGCCGGCGTTGTTGCTCGGGAAACCCGAGGGCGTGAGTTCGTCCCGATGCTGGCTGCCGCGCTGGGCCGCGGCGGCGACGCCCGCGCCGATCTCCACGGCCTTCACCGCGTTGATGCTCATCATGGCGTGCGCCAGATCCGCGTCGAGTCGATCGAACACCGGCTCGCCGAGCCCGGGCGGAACACCCTTGGCCAGCACCGTCACCTTGGCGCCCAGCGAATCGCCTTCGCCGCGGATCTTCCACATCAGGTCCTCGAACTCCTTGAGCCGTGAAGGATCCGGACAGAAGAATGGATTGTCGTAGGCGCTTTCGGGATCCACCGGCTCGATGACGTGCTCGCCGATCTGGCTGAGATACCCGCTGATGCGCACACCCAGCTTCTGCTCGAGATACTTGCGCGCGATGGCGCCCGCGGCCACGCGCATCACCGTCTCGCGAGCCGAAGACCGGCCGCCGCCGCGGTAGTCGCGGAAACCGTATTTCTGCTGATAGGTGTAGTCGGCGTGACCGGGACGGAACCGGTCCTTGATCTTCTCGTAATCGCGCGAGCGCGCGTCGGTGTTCTCGATGAGGATGCCGATGGAGGTGCCGGTGGTCTTGCCTTCGAACACGCCCGACAGAATGCGCACCACATCGCCTTCCTTGCGCTGGCTGACGAATTGCGAAGTACCGGTGCGGCGGCGATCCACGTCGGCCTGCAGGTCGGCTTCGCTGAGCTCGAGACCCGGCGGACAGCCGTCCACGATGCAGCCCAACGCCGGACCATGGCTTTCGCCGAAGGTGGTCACCGAAAAAAGCAGCCCTATGGAATTGCCCGACATGCCCTGGTCTTAGAAAAAAGTTGTCAGTTGTTCGCGCGTCAGCAGGAACACACCGCCATCACCCCGCTCGAATTGCAGCCAGGTGAATGGAACACGTGGATAGGCCCGCATCAGCGCCCGCTCGGTGTTGCCGACTTCCACCACCAGCAGCCCGAGTGGCCGCAGGTGGCGCGCCGCGCAGCGCAGGATGGTCGCGACGGAATCGAGGCCTTCGCGTCCGGACGCGAGCGCATGGCGAGGCTCGTGTCGATATTCGCGCGGCAAGCCGCGCATCTCGCGCTCTCCGACGTAAGGCGGATTGCTCACGATGATATCGTAGGAAGCGCCTGAAAGCCCCGCGAAATGGTCGGATTTCACCAGTCTCACCCGCCTTGTCAGGCGTAAGCGGCGCCGATTGATGGCCGCCACTTCGAGCGCGGCCTCGTCGATATCCGAAGCATCGACACGCGCTTTCGGAAAAGCCTTGGCGCAGGCCAGGCCGATGCAGCCCGAACCCGTGCCCATGTCGAGCAAACTACGAACCCGCGCGGGGTCGATCCAGGGTTCGAAGCGGCGCTCGATGAGTTCCGCGATGGCCGAACGCGGAATGAGCACGCGCTCATCGACGTAGAACGACAGGCCGGCGAACCAGCTTTCATGCGTGAGATAGGCCAGAGGCACTCGCTGAGTCGCGCGTTTGTCGAGCAATTCGTCGAAGCGCGCGCGTTGCGCGACGCTCACGCGGCGCTTCAGCACGCTCACCGGCGAGTCAGGCGGCAACCCCATGACGTGGAGCACCAGCGCGACCGCCTCGTCGTGCGCGTTGTCGGTGCCATGGCCGAAGAACGCCCCCGCCTTCTGCAATCGCCGGGTCGCGAGCTTGATGAGCGCGGCGACATCGGACGCGGAACCGCCGACAGCACGCGTCGCGGTTTTTGCCGATTTCTTGCGCCGGCCACTATGAAATAATCGCGTCATGTCGAAACGTTACTGGATTCTCGTGACCGCGATCGCGCTGGCCGCCGCCGTCGCCGGAATGTACCTGGCACGCTCTCTCGACCAGCCCGCGCTGGTGCAACTCGAGAGCGGCACCGCCCTGCCCGTCCCGGGCGCGCTCACACCTTTCGATCTCGTCGACACGCGCGGCGCACCGATCGCGCCGGCGCAACTGCAAGGCCACCCGACATTGGTGTTCTTCGGATTCACGTATTGCCCCGATGTCTGCCCCACCACCCTCGCCCTGCTGGCCGGCGTGCAGAAGCAACTGGCCGCGGAAAAAAATGGGTTGGCCAACCTCAAGGTGGCGCTCATCACGGTGGATCCGGAGCGCGACACACCCGAACAGATGGGCCGGTACATCTCGTCATTCGGTGACGATCTTATCGGCCTGACCGGCAGCGCGCCCGAGATTGTGAATGCGCAGAAGAGTTTCGGTGTGGCCGCGGCCCGCGTCGAACTGGCCGGAGGCGGCTACACCATGGATCATTCCGCGACGGTGTTCCTGCTCGATTCGCAAGCGCGCAAGGTTGCCGTATTCACGCCGCCGCTGCGCCCGGCCGCGCTCGCCCGTGACCTGCAGAAACTGGCGCCGGCGCTGGGCGGAGCGGCATCGTGAACGTGGAAGACCTCGGCCCGCGCGCCACGGGCCGCGCCTTCGTCGCGCTCCAGCACTTGCTGCCGCAGCATGGCATTTCCCGGCTGGTGCTCGCGGCCACGCGCTCACGCGCCCCGGCATTCAAGAACGCGCTGATCAGGCTGTTCGTGCGCGGCTTCCGCCCTGACATGAGCGACGCCGTGCAGACGGACCCCACGGCCTACGAGAGTTTCAACGAGTTTTTCACGCGCGCCTTGCGCCCCGGCACGCGCCCGGTGGACGCGGACCCGCGCGCCATTGTCTCGCCCGTCGATGGCACGGTGAGCGAGGCGGGCCCACTCGCCGAAGACCGGCTGCTGCAGGCCAAGGGCCACCACTACACCTTGCGCGCGCTGCTCGCGGGCAACCAGGCCTGGGAACGCACCTTCGCCGGCGGCAGCTTCGCGACTATCTACCTGGCGCCCTATAACTACCACCGCATCCACATGCCGCTGGACGGCGAGTTGCGCGAGAGTTTCTACGTGCCCGGCAAGTTGTTCAGCGTGAACCGGACCACGGCGCAGCTGGTGCCCGGCCTGTTTTCGCGCAACGAGCGTGTGTTCTGCGGCTTCGACTGCGGGGGCATGCCATTCGGGGTCATCCTGGTGGGCGCGCTCAACGTGGGCAGCATGGCCACGGTGTGGCATGGCGATGTCACGCCGCGCAGGCATCGCGAAGTCACCGCGCTGCCGGTCACCGATGTGCTGACGCCCACGCATCTCGCCAAGGGCGATGAGATGGCGCGATTCAACATGGGTTCCACGGTGATCCTGCTGCTGCCGCCGGGCGGCGCAACCTGGACCGGAAAACTCGTTTCCGGGCAGACCCTGCGGATGGGCGAGCGCATCGGCACGCTGCAGGGCTGGCAAGGGTGAGCGAAAGCTGGCGGCCCACTTCCAGCCTGGAAGCGATTCGCCGGCGAGCCCAGGCGCTGCGCTGGACGCGCGAGTTCTTCCACGAACGCGGCGTGCTCGAGGTCGAGACACCGGCGATGGTGAATGCCGCGGTGTCCGATGTGAACCTGGGCAGTGTGCGCGTCGAAATGCCGGGCCGCGATGCCCCGTTGTTCCTGCACACCTCGCCCGAGTACGCCATGAAGCGGCTGTTGGCCGCGGGCAGCGGCGACATCTACCAGGTCTGTCACGTATACCGCGGCGCGGAGCGCGGACGGCAACACAACCCCGAATTCACCATGCTCGAGTGGTACCGACTGGGCTTTTCGCTCGACGAGCTCATGGACGAGGTGGGTCAACTGGTTCGCGGTTTGTTGCGCGAGGAGTTGCCCGTGGAGGTGCTCAGCTATCGAGAAGCCGTGGCGACACATGCCGGCTTCGACCCGCTGGACGCTTCAGATGCCGAACTGATTCGCGCCGCCGAAGCACTGGGGATGGACAGCGCGCATTCTCATCGCGCCTCGCGCGACGAACTACTCGATCTCATCGTGGGCGCCCAGGTTGGCCCTGCGCTGGGGGCGAACGCCCTCACCTTCGTGCATGGTTACCCCGCGTCGCAGGCGGCGTTGGCGCGCCTCGACTCCGCCGACCCGCGTGTGGCATTGCGATTCGAGCTCTACCATCGCGGCGTCGAGCTCGCGAACGGCTATCACGAACTCAGCGAGATCGCCGAACAGCGGCAGCGGTTCGGCAACGACCAGGAGCTGCGGCGACGGCGCGGGTTGCCGGTGAATCCGCTGGATCCCAATCTACTTGCCGCCCTGGAGGCGGGCATGCCTGATTGCGCCGGCGTCGCACTGGGGTTCGACCGGGTGCTGATGCTGGCCATCGGCGCCGCAAGCATCGATGATGTGCTGGCTTTTCCGGTGGAGCGCGCCTGATGTCCCATGTTTCGCAGAGTCATGATTTCAGCAAGCCCGATGCGGCCTACGCGCAGCTCGCCCGCGACCTCACGGCGCTGCTCTCGGGTGAGACGGACCTGATCGCCAACGCGGCCAATACTTCGGCGCTGATCTTCGACGCGCTGCCCGACCTCAACTGGGCGGGGTTCTACTTATATAAGAGTGACGAACTGGTGCTCGGGCCCTTCCAGGGCAAGCCCGCCTGCGTCCGCATCGCCCTGGGCCAGGGCGTTTGCGGAACGGCGGCGCAACGGCGGCAGACGCTACTCGTCGAAGACGTCCACGCCTTCCCCGGCCACATTGCATGCGACTCGGCGTCGAACTCGGAAATCGTGGTGCCGCTGATTCTGCGCGGCGAACTTCTGGGCGTACTCGATCTGGATAGCCCGAAGCTGCGGCGCTTCGCCGCGGTGGATCAGCGCGGAATCGAAGCGCTGGCGAA
>JAQSWD010000067.1 GCA_029266835.1 Steroidobacteraceae bacterium | reverse complement strand
TTGCCGGTGAGAAACGGGTTCACCACCGGCGCGAAGATGCGTCCGGCGAGTTCCAGCGGCCGCACCTGTTTGCGAGGCCCTAACAACAGGCTGGGCTGCAGGATGTCCACGGACGGGAAACCCACGGCGGTGATGGCGTCTTCCATCTCGCCCTTGGTGCGCAGGTAGAAATTCTTCGACCGGGTGTCGGCGCCGACCGAGGACACCACGATGAAACGAGTGACGCCGAAGGAGCGCGCGGCCTGCGCGAACGTCAGCACCATGTCCAGGTCGGCCTCGCGGAAGGCCTCTTGCGTTCCGGCATCCGCGATCGTGGTCCCGATGCAGCAATAGGCGTCGTTTGCCACCAGGCCCTTGAGCTGTTCGGCCATGCGCGGAAACACCACCACGCGGTTGGCCAGCCGCGGATGCTCGCGCCCGAATGGGCGGCGAGTGACCGCGAAGGTGCGCGCGTAGTCAGGCGCCTCGAGCAGGACATTGAGCAGGGTGCCGCCAACCAGGCCGGTGGCGCCGGCGACGAGCGCGATTTTCGGGGTGCTGTTCACCCGCGAAGCTTAGCAAGGTTATTAGCCGGTGAGCTTCTTCACCCACACCGCGTACTTGTCCATCCAGCCATGCAGGAATTTGCGCGTCTCGGCGACGGTGATGTTGCCGGCGTCGTCGAACAGGCCCTCCTTCACGTGTACGTAGGCTTCGGGCGAATGCAGCAGCGGCATGTCGAGGAATGCCACCACGGTTCGCAGGTGCGACTGGGCCACGGCAGTGCCGATGGCGCCGATGGACGCGCCGATGATGCCGACGGGTTTTCCAGTCCAGGCGCTCTGGCCATAGGGCCGCGAGGCATGGTCGAGGGCGTTCTTGAGCACGCCGGGAATGGAGCGGTTGTACTCGGGCGTGATCAGGATGATGGCGTCGCAGCCGCGGATCTCGCTCTTGAGCCGTTGCACCTCGGGCGCCTGTGACTTGTCGTCGTCCTGGTTGTACAGCGGCAGGTCGCCGATGCGCAGTTCCTTGAACGTGAAATCGGGTGGACCCAGCCTGATGAGGGCGGTCGCCAGTTTGCGGTTGATGGAATCCTTCCGGAGACTGCCGACGACGTAACCGATCTGCTTGGGCATTCATCCACTCCTGTTTCGCCAAATCTTGGCAGAAATCCGGGGCCGTTCTGTAGGAAGACGGGAATGGGTACACGGTGCCTTCTCGCCCGGCCAGCCTCAGGATGGCCGACCGCGACGCAAGGGTCCCGGAGTGCTAACTACTTTGGCGCGCACCGGGCGCCGCCCGGAGTATTGGCACGTTCCCGGGGGCAAAGGTGACCCGAGGCCGGAACGGGGCTGCCTGCGGGTGGTCCGCCGGGACTGGCCAAGACCGCGAAAAGCGGTACAGTGGCGCATGGCAGCACGCAAGTTCGCACCGTGGCTGGGCGCCGCGGCCTTCGTCTTCTCGTCCTCGCTGGCACTCGCCGTCACCGACGCGGACCGCGCCGCCGTTTACCGCGATTTCCTCACGCAGTACCAGGCCCGGAACTACGCCGGAGCGCAGCCCCTGGCCGAACAGCTGGTGGCGCTGACCGAGGAACAGTACGGCGCCGAGGACCTGCAGCTCACCAACCCGTTGACCAACCTGGCGACCGTGCACTACCGGCAGGGTCATTTCCCGGAGGCCATCGAGGCCTACCAGCGCACGCTGCGCATCCTCCAGGCCAAGTCCACCATGGCCGACAAGGCCCAGATCATCCCTTTACATGGGCTGGGCGTGAGTTTCCTGGGCAACAAGGACCCCGCCTCCGCGGTGGTGGCCCTGAAGCGAGCCGCCGATCTCTCGCGCAACACCGACGGCCTGTACAACATCAACCAGGTCGAGTTCATCGATCCCCTGATCGAAGCCTACGCGGCCACCGGCCGCTATCCCGAGGCCGAGAAGGAAGCGCTGTACGCGTTACGCGTCGAAGAAGCGGCCTACGGACGCAATTCGCTGCAGCTCGTACCGCGGCTCGAAAAACTGGCGGAGTGGTACGAGTATGACCGCCGTTACACCAGCGAGCGCAACGCTTACGAGCGCGCACTGGCCATCCTGGCGCGCAGCGCACCCGAGCACGACCTGCGCCGCGTCAGCCCTTTGCGTGGCATCGCGCGCGCCTACCGGCTCGAGGCCTTCTACGGCGCGGAAGGCGCGGACCTGGGCGGCAGTTTCAACACGGGCAGCGGCGCACCGGTGTTCACCGACGGCACGCAGCAGCGGCGCGGCGAAGCTTCTCTGATCGCGGCACTCACCGCGGTCGAGGCCAATGAGCCCGTGAACCTGCACCTGCGCGGCGCGGTGTTGACCGACCTCGGGGACTGGTTCCTCGTGTCCAACGTCCTGCGCCGCGCCTATGACACCTATGCGGAAGCCTGGAAGGCGTTCGCGCAAGTCGACAGCACCAGGCTGTTGTCACAGCCGCGGCTCATGGCCTATCGGCCGTCCATCAGCTCCGTGGACCGGTCACAGCTCGACCCGGCGGAAGCCGTGGTCAAGGTGGTCGAGCTGCGCTTCACCGTGGATCGCGACGGCCGCGTCGACAACGTCACCTCGCCCACCACCGATGTTCCCGAAGCCATCGTGCGCAACTGCATGGCCTCCATGCGCCGCGCGCGTTTCGCGCCACGCATCGACAACGGGCTGGCCGTGCCCACCGAGGACGTGGTGTTTCAGGAGCGCGTGCTGATCAGGGCGCCGTCGCAGAGCGACCCTGCGTCATCCGGGAAGGCGGAGGAGTCGACTCCGGCGGAGAAGGCGGAGAGTCCTGCGGAGCCGGCCCAGAAACCGGCGGAGAAACCGGCGGAGGAATCGTCGGAGAAGAAGCCGGAGTAGTTTGGCCGCCGGCGGGCGCCGGCGCGGAATTGGCCACCACCGGCGTCTCGTTGATGGGCAGCGCCTCGATGCTCAGCGCCGCGGCGGCGGCGGCTTCTTCGGCCGAACCCGGCGCCGGCGCGACTTTGGGCGTCAACACCTGCGAGGCCAGCAGTGGCTTGGCGACGTCCAGCCCCTGGAACTGCGTGAGGAACTTGGCCGCCGCGTCGCGCATGGCCGCGTAACTCGCGATGGCCAGCTCCTCTTCACCATTGCCGATCCGGGGCGGCGGACCGCTGCCGTAACCCGTGAGGGTGAGCATGTCGACCTGCTGGCCATCGGGCGAGTAGATGTAGATCTGGTAACGGATGGTCACCGCGCAATAGGCGCCGCCGGTCTCCTTGGCGTTGGCGAACGAGTACTGCTCGATGCGCGGCTCGAAGATGGCGTGGATGCCCGGCTCGGCGCGCGCGGCATCCAGGTCCTGGAAGAACTTCGCGTCGCGGAATTCCGCCTTGAAGATTTCTTCCATGATCTGCTTGTGCGCGGGCCCGAGCTGCGCCTCGTAGTTGACGCTGGCGCGTGACTCCTTGTGCACGAAATTCGCCGCTTCATTGGTGATCACGACGGCGACATCGGCCGGCGTGGCGACGATCAGCGGCCTGGGCAGGTCACCTTCGGGCCGGACCGCCACCGAGGCGCAGCCGACGAGGATCAGCGCGGGCAGCAATGAGAAGAGGCGTAGTGCTTTCATCCGTTGCCCGACCTTGTCCCAGTAGACCTTGTCTCAGTAGACGATTTCACCGTCATTGACCTTGATCTTGATGCCGCCCGGGCCACCGACGGTGAGCCCGACGAATGTGCCTTCATTGTCGTCGCACATGGCGCGCATTAAAACAGAAAAGCGCGAATTGATGTGCGAGGGGGAACTGCCGCCATTGGGCATGCCGATGGCGTGAATGCGTATCTTGTGCCGGCCCTGCCGATCCACCGGGTTGTACTTGCGCACGGTCGCCAGCACGGCTTCCACCGATGCACCGGTGAAGTCGTCGCCGATGACGTACACGCTGATCTTCTTGTCCGCCGACCACCAGCCCTGCACGGCTTCGCCGATTCCTTCGACCGGGCTGGAGTTGCTGTAGGACCGCCAGTTGACCATGGCCGACAGCACCTTGGCGCGCTGCGCCGGGGTGTCCTGCAGCCACTGGCCCTTGGTGCTCGCGAACATCGGCTTGCCCTCGTCGTCGAGCACCTGCATGCCCTTCACCTTGGGGTAGATGTCGAGGATTTCCTTCATGACGTTCTGGGCGTTCTCCCAGTTGTCGGACTGCATGCTGCCCGAGGTGTCGATCACGAAAATGATCCACTCGCTGTCCACGGGAATACCCGCCACCGCGAGCACGTTCGGATCGCGGCGCGGCGCGTTCTTGAGCAGGCGCGCCATCTCCGCGGTCAGCGTCTGGTGCGCGGCCACGAGTTCGGTCTCCACGATGTTCGTGACCGTGGCCTCGCCCTTGCTGGCGTGGAATTCGCCGCGGATCTTGGACAGGTCGCCGGCCATCATCGCGATCTTGCGCTGCTCCGCGTTGAGCACGCTCATGCGTCCCTGCAACTCCCGGTTGAGCACGTCGGTCTCGCCGCGCAATTCGAACAGCTGCCTCTGCAGGGCGTCGATCTGCTGCTTGAGATTCTTCTCGCTGCGCTCGATGACGATGGGCTGGCCCACGTCGGTGAGCACCAGCAACAGGATGATGGCGCCGAAGCCGCAGCAGATGCAGTCGAGGAACGACAGCGTGAACACTTCGAATTCGCGGCGCTTGCCCAGTGCCATGTCAGTGCGCCCCTCTCATGGCCCGGCTCATGGCCAATCCCGCGAGGGAACCACGAACGAACCACTGGTCCGGCGCGCCAGGCGCCAGTACGCGTGCGTGGATCCGGGGTCGCCCTTCATGGGCAGCATGACCACGTCCATGGGCGTGTCCTTCTCCAGCGTGTTCACGGCGTCCTCGAACAGCTTCTCGCGTTCGCGGCCGTTGATGAACTTGCGCGCCGGCGGCACGGAACCCTGCGTGGGCAAGCCGTCGGTGATCAGGATGATCTGGTCGGGCTTGGGGTCGAGCTGGCGAATGGCGAGGAAGGCGTTCACCAGGCTGGTGCCTTCCTGGGGCGTGATGCTGCGCGCCGCCTGCAGCGCGCCGTTGATGGCGCGCGGATCATTCGAGTCGAGCCACTGACCGGCCGTATTCGCCTGCACGAACCTGGCCTTGTTGTTGAAACCGATCACCTGGAACTTGCTGTTGTCGGGTAGTTGGGCCGTGAGCCACTCGACGATGTCGAGCGCGCGCCGCCACTTCAACGCCGAGCGGCGCATGGGCTCGGCCTGGTTGCGCATCCGGATCACCTTGGCGATGTCTTCGTCCATCATGCTGGCCGAAGTGTCGAGCAGCACCAGGATGCGCCTGCCCTTCACCTGCATGGCGCTGATGTACTTGCGGTTGCCGCGGCCGCGGAACGACTTCACGCGATCGCCGGCCGGCGCCTTGTCGAGCGCGCCGCCCTGCAGGCGCTTGATGCCCTCTTCCAGCGACTTGATGTCGGCCTTGAGCTGGTTGATATGTTCCCGTCGCGCCAGGCTCTCGTCTTCGTACGTGGAGGATTGCTCGGTGCGAACCTTGAGTTCCTGCGCCACGCGCAGCGCGCGGGCGCGCGCCGCATCCGCGTCCTCATCGGTTTTCTCGAGCGTGTTGCGCAGGAGCACGAGGTTCTTCGTGCCCTCCTTCACTTCCTCCTCGAGCTTGCTCACTTCGCCCGTGAGCTGATCGATGCGGATGATCTCCTGCGCGCCGACATGCGCCTGCACGATGGTGTAGAACAACACCACCGCGCCGAAACCGCAGCAGATGCAGTCGAGGAACGACAGCGTGAACACTTCGAAGGCGCGGCGTTTCTTGAGCGCGGGCATGGGCTAACCGAAAGCGGCCGCGGAGATCAGCGTGAATTCGACGCCGGGCGTTCCGACGCGCACGCGGTCGCCGGGACGCACGCCCGCGCGTTCACGCACGCGCGCGCCATTGACCCAGGTGCCGTAGCGGCTGTGGTCGATGAGCACGGTGCGGTCGCCTTCGCGGCGCAGCGAGCAATGGCGGCGCGACACGCCGGCAGCGGCGCGCGGCAGCGTGATGTGCGGCGAGTTGCTGTCTTCCTCGGTGCCGATGATGACGCCGCCCTCGGGGAAACGCATGGAGTCGCCGCCGTAGAGGATGTGCGTCACGGGCAACGCGCGCGCGGGCGAGGTGGTGGCCGAAGCCACGTATTCCACGTCGGCGGCCAGCGAGTGGTCGGCCAGGTGCGCCACGCGGCGGCGCAGGCGCGGCGTCTGCGTCGCGTCGACGGTCTGCAGCGAGGCGGCAACGGCGGCGATGCCGGCCGGCGCGATCACCAGGCCGTCCTGTTCGAGTTCGAGCAGTCGCGGCAGGAAGCCTGGCCAGCGGCGCGATTCGGCGGGCAACACCAGCGCGGTGCTGTCGCCCGCGATGCGCGCCGAGCGCGTGAGGCGCGCGAGCTCCCGGTAGAAACCCTGCGCGGCGTCGGCGAACAGCGGAGCTTCCACTTCGACGGCGAATCTTGAACCGTCGCTTTCGACCACCGCTTCCACCTTGCCTTCCACCGCGGCGCGCGCCGCCAGCGCGGGCAGGTCCGCGAACAAGTGCTGCTCGGTGGAAAGATTCAGCAGGGGATCGAAGCGCGTGTTCTTGACCAGCGCCGCGGCCACGCCCGTGAGCCAGAGGTCGTACACGTCGAGCAGATTGGCGCGCTCGCTGACGAAAGACTCGTCGAAGGCGCATTCCGCGCCGCCCGTCACGCGCGTGGCGGTGGCCGAACGCCAGCCGGCTTCCAGCACCACGTAATGCTCGCGCGTGGTGACCGCCGCCGCCGTGAGCGTGGCGGCGTCCGGAAAATCGCGGGCTTCCACGCCGGCCGCGCTGAGCGCGCCGCGCAGCGCCGCCAGCGCCTGGGCATCGAGATCGGCCGGCACGGCGACCACGGCCTCGATGCGCTCGGTGATGCCCAGCGCGCGCAGATGCGCGTGCATCTCGAGCGCGACCGATCGCGCCGCGTGTTCATTGCGGCCCAGCTCGCGCCAGTGGTTCAGCGACACTTCGTCGGGGCGCCCGCGCGCCACGGCCAACGCCACGCGTCCGAAGCGCGCGTCGGTCGACACGGTCTCCACCGCCAGCGGCTCGTTCGCGACGAGCTCGCCATCGCGCGCGATGGACAAGGTGTGATGATCGATGTGCAGGCCGTACATGGGTAGCGTCAGGTGTTGGTCGGGAAACTCACGCTCGAATCCGCGTCGTACTGCAGATCGGGCGGCAGATCTTCGGGCGCAATGCCTTCATAGGGATCCTTGTCCGCTTCGGGCTCTTCACTGCCGGATTCGGCGGCGGGCTTGGCCCCACCTTCGGCGGGTTTTTCCGCGGGCTTGCCGGCTCCGCCGGGCGAAGGCCGGTCGGCGTCGGGAATGCTGGTTGGCGCGGGCTTGTCCGCCGGCGGCGCCGGCATCGCGGGCGGCGGCGCGCTGCCGGGCTTCTGATCCTGCGCTGGAGGGCCGATGTTCTGCGCGCGGCTGTTCGCGCCGGGCAACGGGGTGTTCAGCATGGCCGTGGTTGCGGCGATGGCGGCCAGGCCGGCGAGGCCGATGGCGAACAGCGTGAAGATCAGGTTTTTCATTGCGCCGCCGGCTGCGGTTCGGCGCCCGGCGTCTCGGTCACGGGAGGATCGGGCGGCGCGACGTATCGCGCGACGCGGAAGCCGATGAAGTCCGTGGCTTCGATGGCGCCCTCACGCCAGGGGAAACGCATCTCGCCGCTGGCGATGGTGCGCCAGCTCGAGCCGCGATAGGTGTGTCCCTTGCTGTCGTTGGGCCCGAGCGGATCGGTCACCGGAGTCGAGGCTACGAAGGACAGGTACTTGTCGTTCACCCATTCGGACACGTTGCCGGCGAAGTCATAGAAGCCCATGGCGTTCGGCGCGAACAACGCGGGCGCCGAGGTCACGGGGAACTCGTCCTTGTGCCCGTCGAGTGCGGCACCTAACAAGGCATAGGCCTCGTTGCCGGCGACATTGGCCGAGCCTGAGACCACGGGCAGATCGTTGCCCCAGGGATATTTGACCGTCTTGCCCGTGCCCGCCTCGCGCGCCACGAACTCCCACTCCGCCTCGGTGGGTAACCTGTACCCGATGTTCACGGGCGTGATGAGTTCGAAGCCGCCGCCTTCGACGGGCTGGTAGGCGGGCGGCAGGCCCTCCTGCGCCGACAGCCAGTTGCAGTATTCGGCCGCGTCTTCCCAGGTCACGCGCACCACGGGTTGTTTGTCGAGATCCAGCGACTGCTGGCCGAAGGAGCCCGAGTTGTGTTCGGCGCGGAACTGCCGGAACTGCGCGTTGGTGATCTCGCGCTCGCCCATGTAGAACGGGCGGAACAGCGTGACCCGGTGCGCGCCTTCGTTGGGGCGGCGCCCCTGTTCGCGGCGATCGGTGCCAGCCTGGAAGGTGCCGCCAGCCACCACCAGTAGTTTGACGCCGCTCTGCGTGGTCACCTTCTGCGGCGCGTTGCCGGCCACGTCCCGCGGATCGATGAGCTTGAATTCCAGCGTGCGGCCGATGCCCGGCGCCAGCGCCACGTCGGCCACATACGGGCTGTAACCTTCCTTGCGCACTTCGATGCGATGGCGGCTGGCGGGCAGCTGGATCGCCACCGGCGCCTTGCCGCGCGAAGTGCCGTTCACCCAGACCTCGGAGTCGGCCGGTTCGCCTTGTATGCGCACATCCACCAGCAGCGCGGCGAGGCGCGCGTCCAGCGTGCTCTCCTTGCCGGCGTCGGCGAAGACTTCGCGGGTCCAGGGCGCATAACCCGCGCGTGTGACCGTGATGGCGTGATTCGCGCCGGGCGAGAGTTCGAGCGTCACCGGAGTCAGGCCGCGGAAAGTCGCACCCGTGGTCACCTGCGCGCCGGATGGCACCGAGCGCACCGTCACGCGCGCGTCGGCGGCGCCCAGCGTGATCGGCCCGATGGACTGGGGCACGCCGGCATTCACGACCACGCTGGAAGTCCAGAGGCGCAGGCCGGGCGAGCTCACCTGCACGCGTCGGATGCCCGCATCGAGTTCGAGATTCGCCGGCGTCACGCCGGCCGGTTTGCCATCCACTTCGATGGCCGCGCCCGCGGGCACCGAGCTGACACTGACCACGGCGAAGTTGGGCTTGAGCTTCACGGTGAGCTGCTGCTTCTCGCCGCCGCCCGCGATGGTGATGCGTTCGATGTGGTCCAGGTGGCGCGCGGCCTTGAACGTGAGCGTGCGATCGCCCGCGGGCACGTCGACCACGCCGGGCACGGTGCCCAGTTTCGCGCCGTCGGCGCTGATTTCGGCGGTGACCCCCCCGGTGTCCACTTCGAGCTTGCCCGGTAGTTTGACCAGGTGGATGAGTGCGCGCGCCGGCTGCGGCCCCCCCACCGTCACCGTGACTTCGGTGGGCAGGTAGCCCTCGCGCTCGGCATGCAACCGGTGCTCGCCCGGGAACACGAACACGCTGGACGCGGACTGCCAGGAGAAGGCGCCCTGCGAGCGGACCCTGGCGTCGCCGGGCCGCAGGTCCAGCGCGATGGGTTCCAGTAGCGCGAACATGCCCAGCACCAGCGCGAGCAGCGCGGCCATGCCCCAGGCGGCGTAATTCCAGTTGCTGCGTGTTTCAGCGTGGGCCGCGCGCGGCGCGACGAAGCCCTCGATGGTCGGCACTTCGCCCAGGTCGATGGCCAGGTCTTCGGCCGGCGGCGCCAGCGTGCGCACGCTGTCCCCCACGGGTGGCAGGGTGTCGTCGCCCACGACCTCGAAGCGGCGCAGCGCCAGCGAATTCGGCGTGGCTTCTTCCACGAGCAGCTGCAGACCGGCGATGGCGATGACATCACCGGCATGGACAATGCGCGCGCCGCCCACCGGCACGCCGTTGATGCTGACCCGGCTCTCGGGCGCCACGTCGAACAGCCAGCGGCCGCCCGCGGCGCGCAGGGTAGTTAGTGCACCGGCCTCGGCCGGCGACGGCGCGTCGACGTCCGGGCGCATGCCGCCCGTGGCCGTATCGAACACCACGCGCCCGCCATAACTCGAATCACCCGCGCCGGTGCGCAGGGTGATGGAGGCGTCGAGTGAGCGTGAAGGTTCCATGAATCAGATGGGCTCGATCAGATGGGTTCCAGGCAGCGGATCTCGATGGTCTGCCCGGACTGCCCGGGCGCCACGGTGATGTCGCGCCGGACGTCGCGGAAACCGGCGCGTTTGCCGGTGACCGTGTACCGGCCGGGCTTCAGCTCCACCTGGCGGCGATCGAACGTGCCCAGGAATCCCACCCGCTGGATGGCGACTTCAGTGGCGTTGTCTGATTCGAGTGCCAGCATGACGGGCTGATTGAAAGTGGGCAGCAACAACTCCAGGCGCGACACCTGCGAGCGGATCACCGGGCCCCTCGTGGGCAGGGCCTCGGCTTGCGCCAGCAGTCGCTCCGCCTGTCTTCGGACCTCGTCCGCGGCCAGACGTTCCGGCCTGTCGATGAGTGCCTGCAGCTGCTCGCCCAGTTCCGCGCGTGGCGCCACGGCCGCTTTCCCGTTGATGGCGAATTGCAGGGTGGGGTCGCGCGACAGCGCCTGGTCATACACTTCGAGCGCCTCGGTCCAGCGTTCCTCGGCGGCCAGTCGGGCGGCGCGATTTTCGAGATCCGCGAGGCTGCGTCCGGAGCCGGTGTCGGCCACGCGTTGCAGGGCCGCGGACACCTCGGCGCTGTCGGGACGCAGCGCCTTGGCGCGTTGCAGGTACGTGTTCGCCTCACCCAACCGCCCGGCATTGAGTGCCGATAGCCCCGCGCCCATCTGCTGGTTGAACTCGGTTTCGTTCAGCGCGCGGTTCACGCGCGCGAGGCCCTGCGTGGCAGCGAGGTTACCCGGATTGCCCTTCAGCACCTCGGTGAACAGCTGCTTGGCTTTCGGAAGATCCTTGGCCGCCTCGGCGTTTTCCGCGTCGGCGATGGTGGGCAACACGCCGCTGGCCGCGGCCACCCTGGCGCCCCACTCGATGGCCTCATTGTTACCCGGCTCGATCCTGAGCGCGGTGTCGAAGGCATGGCGCGCGTTCTCGAGCTCGCCGGCGGCGAGCGAGCGCTTGCCTTCGTCGATCTGCGCCTTCAGCGCCTGCGGAACGCGCGCTTCGATTTCATCCAGCGCCGTCTGCAGCTGCGCCAGTGGCGCGGGCGCGTTCTCGAACTTGCGCCGTTCCAGCATGCCGCCGATCTCGTCCAGCGACTTGCGGGCCGCCGCGAACTGTTCGCCGCCCCACTGGGCGGCCGCGCGTGAATCGAGTTCGAGCAGCCGCTTGCTGAGCTCCTCGTGCATGTCGACCAGCTCTTCGGCTTTCTTTTCCGCATCCACTTCGGCAGGCGTGGGGCCGCCCGGGATCTGCAACACGGCAGGATCAACCGTGGTGTAGCTGGTGAGCTTGGGAAGCAGGAACGCGACGCCGGCCGTGGCGACGATCAACACCGCGGCGATGAGCCAGTTGCGCCGCCGCGCGCTGGCCCGATGCTGGCGTTCGGCCGCCGCGCGGATCTCGTCGACGCGCGGTAACACGTCGGGCGCGATCTCTTCGAGCTCGCGCACGGAACTCACGGCGGGCAGATCGCCTTCGGCCATGATGACTGGCGTGAGGTTGTCGGCGGCGGCGCCCAGGATGGCGGCCTCGCTTTCGTTGGGCGCGCCTTCGACGCTGCCCTCGAGGCCCAGCGTGTCCTGCAGCACCGCGCTCATCTCGTCCGCAACATGGCGCATCGACGGCGGGCGCTCGCGGCCCTGCTTGGCCAGCAGCCAGGAAATCAGCAGTTCCAGCCGCGGAGGTATGGGCTTCACCGGCTTGATGCGCGGCACCGGCTCGGTGGCGATCTTTTTCGCGTCGAAGGCCGGATAGAACGGCGGGTAACCCGAGAGCAACTCGTAGGCCAGCGCGCCGAGGCCGTAGATGTCATCGGCGGGACGCGCCGGTTCACCGGCGAGTTGCTGCGGGCTGGCGGAGAACGGCGAGCCCGGCGGGCCGCTGGAGGAGTCACCCTCGGAGGCGCCGGCGCCGAAGTCGGCCAGCAGGGGCCGGCCCGCGGCGTCGAGCAGCACGTTCGAGGGTTTGAGATCGCGGTGCACGATGCGCCGGCCATGCGCGTGCTCGAGCGCCGCGGCGATGTCGATGAGCAGCGGCAGGATGCGCGTATAGGAAGCGCCGCGCAGCTGGCGAAGGTCCCCGCCCGCGGCGTAGACCATGGGCAGCACGATGGCGTCGGCGGCGCGCACCGGCTCGAAGACGCGCAACACGCCCGGATGATTGAGACGCGCGGTCAGCGTGAACTCGCGCTGGAACACCTGCCAGGCGGGCTCGGAATTCAGGAACTGCGAATAGAGGATCTTGAGCGCGATCTCGCTGTCGCGCATTTCATCGCGCGCGCGCCAGACTTCGCCGTAGCCACCGGCGCCTAGTTTTTCGATGAGCACGAAGCGGCCGCACAGCTTGGTGCCGGCCTGGTTCTGATTTGTCACTTGGACCGATTGTTAGCTAACTAAATTCCAGCGCCACTCTATCAGCTGGAGGGCGTCGCCGGAGTTGCCGCCGTATTGGTGGTGGCGGGCGCCGGCGCGGCCGGCGGCGGCGCCGCGGCGTTTCCGGTCTCCTCCAGGTACAGTTGCTTGAGCAGCTTGCGCCATTCGCGGTACTGGTCTTCGGCGGTGCCCGTGAGGCGCAACGTATGGCCTTCGACGTCCACCACCTGGGGCGCCACTTCGGCCTGGAAGCTCTGCGTGAGCTCCTTCAGCGCGTCGGCGTGCACACGCGCATCGGCGTATTTCTTGATTCCGGAGAGCACCGCGGCAATGCCGCCCATGGTGCCGGCGGTGCGCGCGGCATTGTTGATGCGGCAACTGTCGTAGGTGCTGCAGGAATTGGGCGCGAAGATGGCGGCGATGAGCGCTGCCGCGCCGAGCACGGTGCGCGTGCGCGCGGCGGACCGGGCGCGCATCTCCTTCTCGAGCTCGGAGAAGCTGGTCTGCCGCCAGCTGTCGTACGAGTCGTCCATGTTCTCGGCGAAGCTCGCGTAATAGTCGTTCACCGTGTCGACCACGGCGGTGTCGCGCTCGCGGATCCTTTCGATGCGGCCCAACGTCGGGTCGCCCTGTGCCGGCAGGCGCGCCACCTGCGTGATGCCGTTCTTGTCGACCGCGGTCATGCCGGCCATGGCATCGGGCGCGAGATCGGCGGCGAACTTGAGGCTGGCCACCCTGCGGATGTTCTCGCGATCCAGCGCGGTGAGCTTGTCGCGCGCCGCGACCAGGTCGTTGGCGATCTGGGAGTAGACGTTCTGGAAAGGATCGCGCGCCTTGAGCGAGGCCTGCGTCTTGTAAGCGCCCAGGTCGACGAGACTGGAATAACGCTTGTCCTTGATCCACACGCGGCCCGCCGCGTCGACCGCGGTGATGTCGATGGACAGGAAGCCGCCGTTGGAATCTATGAGCGTGCCGGAGACGATGACGTCGACGAAATCCGCCGTGGTGGGGATGACGCGGACCGCGCCCCACTGCGCGGTCTCTTCGAGCGTCGCGCGCAACAGCGTGGGCATGTAGCGCGCCTCGGCCTTGCGCAGGTCGGGGTAGATGCGCTTCTTGGCCAGCGCCTCTTCATCACCCTCCAAATTCTTCGGGATGCCCGGGTCGAACACGCGGATGCCGACGTCGAGCAGCTCGGCTTCGGGGATATGCACCGTGGCCTGCTTGGCCGCGATCTTGGGAACGGGCCTGGTCTCCGAGGTGACGCAGCCGCAGAGCGAAAGCGCCGCCGCGATCGTTCCGAGTGCCAGTAGTTTGAGTCTCATGGCGTCAACCTCGTCGAATCAGATCAAGAAGCGGACTTCTTGTAATCGTTGTATTCCTTCCAGAGACGTTCCTTCAGTTCCGGATCGGTCTCTTCCTCGGCCGCCTTGCGCAGGCGCTTGGCGACGATATCGTCGTCATCGCCGGTACGGGCCTTCTGGTGACCGGCGCCGCTGCCGCCCGCCCCCTTGGTGTTGCTGCTCACCGCATTCGGGTCGCCGTTGTTGTTGGCGCCATTGGGCGATGAGTTCGAAGAAGACTTGAGGTCGCCACTGCGCGCGGAACGGTCGTTGTTGCCGCCATCGCCGCTGCCACCACCGGAATTGCCGGAGCTGTCCTCGCCCGAGCCTTCGCCCTCGGCACTGCCCTTGCTGTCGCGCTCGCGCGCGACGCGTTCCTGTTCCTTGCGCAGCGCCTTGTCGAAATCGCCGAGCGAATCGTCCAGTGCTTTCTCGCCCTTCTCGCGCCGCTCTTCCGAAGTCTGCGCGCCCTCGGGAGAGTTGCTGCCCGAGCCGCTTTCACCCTTGCCGCCGGAATTCGCGCCGCCGCCGTCGCTGCCGCCTTTCTTGCTCTTGCCGGACTTGCCGTCACCCTCACCGTCTTCACCGGGCAAGCCCGCGGTGGAAGACGAGGAAGAAGAATCCCCGGGCATTCCTGGAAGGCCCGAGCTACCGCCGGGCATTCCCGAGGGCGAACCACCGGGCATTCCGCCCGGCATGCCGCCGGGGGAACCGCCGGGCATGCCTCCGGGCATTCCACCCGGCATGCCGCCACCGCCCCCCGGTGTGCCACCGCCGCCGCCAGGCATGCCGCCTTGACCGCCGCCACCGCCGCCGGGGCTGGGCATGCCGCCACCCGAGGCGCAGCCCGCGAGAATTGCCGCGGCGGCCAGCAGGGAAATCAGGTTGGGTGAGCGCATGCGAACCTCCTCGAGGTTTCGACTATTGGGTTCCGGCAGGTGCTTCGCCGGTTCCCGTGAAAAAACTGCGCAGCTGGTTGGACATGCGGTTGCACGCCGTTGCCTGCACGCGCGCGATGAATGGCAATGGAACTATGGCCCCGACGATCGCGGAAGTTCCAGTGACATTGGTGCCCACGCTACCCGCCGACTTGGCTTGTTTCAAATCCCAGATGGTGGCCTCGTAGGCGGACTCCTTCTGCCACCAGCCGAAGCCGATGCAGCCGGCGCCGCCGGGCGCCGCACCGCAGGCCAGGCTGCCGCCGCCGTCGGTCTTGCGCGTGCCGCCATCCAGCCAGACTACATAACGCACGCC
>JAQSWD010000066.1 GCA_029266835.1 Steroidobacteraceae bacterium | reverse complement strand
GGGCGCCAACCTGCTGAGTAGATGGACTCACGACGGCCGCCGCGTGGACACCCGTGCTCAGGTGTATTTCGACCGGGTGGATCGCGGCAAACCTCCCAGTGGAATCGCCTTCGACATCAACACCTGGGACATCGAGGTACAGCAGTCCGCACAGGTCGGCAGCCGCCACAAGCTGATCTGGGGCATCGGCCGGCGGTCGCATGACTATCAAACCGAGAACAACGTCCTCGCCTTCGCGCCGGATTACTCCGGTTGGAGCCTGCTGCCCGACCTGCGACTTTCCTGGGAGCCGAACGATTCCACGCTGCTGTGGCTCGCGGGTTCGCGCGCCATCCGCGCGCCCACGCCTTTCGACGCCGATGTGCAGGAATTCGTGGGCGGCAATCTTTTCCTGGAGGGCGACCGCGATTTCCAGCCGGAGGACCTGACGGCCTTCGAGCTGGGCGTGCGAGGCACGCCGAACGCCAACGTGTCGTTCTCCGCCAGCATGTTCTACAACGAGTACGACGACCTGCGCAGCGTGGAGCTCACGCCGGTGACACTGCTGCCGCTGCGTTGGGGCAATCTCATGCGCGGCTCCGCATATGGTGTCGAGGCATGGGCGAACATCCAGCTCAACACCTGGTGGCGTTTGTCGCCGGGTTTCCGTTCGGTGCACAAGCGGCTGGAATTCAAACCCGGCTCGTCGCAACTGCTGCCGGGGCAGGCGGGCAACGACCCTTCATCGAGTTACCAGCTCAAGTCGTCCATGGACTTCGGCAAGTTCACCTTCGATGCCATGTTACGGAAAATCGGTGAGCAGCCCGACCCGGCGCTGGATGCGTACACCGAGTTGTCGGCGCGGTTCTCCTGGCGCGTCAATGAAAGGATCGAACTCGCCATCAAGGGTTTCAATCTACTTGACGAAACACATCCGGAATACGCCGCGCCGCAGGGCCATGAACTCCGTCGCAGCGTGCTGGCGGAGATCCGTTTCACGCGCTGAAGTGAAATGGGACTTGGCTCACATCAGGTCGCGGCATATTCACGTGCGCCGCCAACGCGCTTCCCTAGAATTGATGGCAGATGTCAGCGCCCCTGATCGAACGACGAATCAAAACCGAACGACGACGCTCGGTTTTTCGCGCGCTATGGCATGGCAATTTCGCACGGCGGCGGCACGCACCAAGACGAAGCACGGACAGACCGGCGGCGCCAACGGACTGGTTTCATCCCCAGTGGCTGGCGGTGGGCATCATGGTGCTCCTGCTCAGCTTCGCGGACGCGTTGCTGACACTGACCCTCATCTCGCACGGTGCGTCTGAGGTCAATCCACTGATGGACCCCCTCGTGCGGGGCTCCGGACACAGCTTTGCGTACTGGAAGATCGGCCTGACGGCAGTCGGCGTGGTGGTGCTGACGCTGATGGCCCGACTGCGGATTTGGGGTCGAGCCGTGGGAAACGTGCTCTACGTGGCCCTGGCCGGGTATGTGGTCCTGGTGGTCTACGAGCTCTTTCTTTTACGTAACATACCCCTAGATTAGGCACCGATCGCCTTTCGGGGTGGGGCTGCTTCGGCTAACATACCGCCCCCTTTCCGCTCCAGGACCTTGAGTCCAAAGGTTTTTTCCTCGTATGGCCACAAGCCTTAGCGAGCTGCTGGCTTCCACGCCGCTGTCCGGCGGCAACGCACCCTACGTCGAAGCTCTGTACGAGCAGTTTCTCGCCGACCCTCAGTCCGTCGACGCCAGATGGCGCGACTATTTTTCAAAGCTGCGCAACGGCGCGGCCGGTGAACAAATTCATTCCACCGTGATCGCAGGCGTTGCCGCTCGCGCCACGCGGCCGCGAATGGCCGCCGCTTCCGGCACCTCGCTCACGGCCGATGCGGCCGCGAAGCAGGGCGCCGTGTCACGGCTGGTGCAGATCTACGCCAACCGCGGTCACCTGATCGCGAAGCTCGATCCACTGAACATGCAGCAGCGCCCGCGACCGCGAGTGCTGGAGCTCTCGTACTTCGGCCTCAGCGAAGCGGATCTCGACACCGAGTTCCTCACCGGGTCGCGGCCGGCGGAAGTCGCGCCCAAACTCAAGCTGCGGGAAATCATCGCGCAGCTCGAGCACACCTACTGCGGCACCATCGGCGCCGAGTTCGCGCATGTCTCCGACACCGAAGAGCGCCTGTGGCTGCAGGATCAGTTCCTGGTCGGTCGCCTCAAGGGCAAGGTGACGGCGGACGAGCAGAAGAACATTCTCTGGCAGCTCTCGGCGGCGGAAGGCCTCGAGCGCTACCTGCACACCAAGTACGTCGGCCAGAAGCGATTCTCGCTGGAAGGCGGCGATGCGCTGATCCCGTTGCTGGATGATCTGATCCAGCAGGGCGGACAGAAGGGCATCGAAGAAGCCGTTATCGGCATGGCGCATCGCGGCCGACTGAACGTGCTGGTGAACGTGCTCGGCAAATCGCCGTCGGTGCTGTTCAACGAATTCGAAGGCAAGTACGACACCGCCCACCTGCAAGGGTCGGGCGATGTGAAGTACCACAAGGGTTTCTCCGCGGACCTGCGCACGCCCGGCGGCAACGTGCACGTGGCGCTGGCGTTCAATCCCTCACATCTCGAGGTGGTGAACCCTGTGGTCGAAGGCTCGGTGCGTGCGCGCCAGGAACGCCGCGGTGACACCACGGGCGCGCGCGTGTTGCCCATCCTGATTCACGGCGACTCGGCCTTCGCGGGCCAGGGCGTGGTCATGGAGACGCTGCAGCTGTCGCAGGCCCGTGCATTCTTCACGGGTGGCACGGTGCACATCATCGTGAACAACCAGGTCGGCTTCACCACTTCGCGTCCGGACGACGTGCGCTCGACCATGTACTGCTCCGACGTCGCGAAGATGCTCGAGACGCCTATCTTCCACGTCAACGGCGACGACCCGGAAGCCGTGGTATTCGTCACGCGCCAGGCGCTGGCGTACCGCCAGCGCTTCAGCAAGGACGTGGTCATCGACCTGGTTTGTTATCGCCGTCACGGCCACAACGAAGCGGACGAACCCGCGGCCACGCAGCCGATGATGTACCAGGTGATCCGAAAGCATCCGACCACGCGTCAGCTGTACGCGGAGAAACTCGCGGCGCAGGGCGTGCTGTCCAAGGACGATGCCGCGGGCTTCGTCGAGCAATACCGCCAGGGCCTCGATGCCGGCAAGCAGCAGGCGCGCGCGTCGCTGGGCATGGTGGGCAACAAATACACGGTGGACTGGAGCAAGTACGCCGCCAATGATTGGACCGAGCGCGTCAAGGGTGGCGGCGATCTGCCACGCCTCAAGGCGCTGGGTGAGCGCGCGGTGAAATACCCCGAGAACTTCGCGCTGCATTCGCGCGTGGCCCAGGTCATGACCAACCGCGCCAAGATGTTCCGCGGCGAAATGCCGCTGGATTGGGGCGCGGCGGAAACCCTCGCGTACGCCAGCATCCTGGAAGAAGGGCATTCCATCCGCATCACCGGGCAGGACTCGGGCCGCGGCACGTTCTTCCATCGTCATGCGGTGCTGCACGAGCAGACCACGGGCGAGTGTTACGTGCCCCTGCAGCACATGGCGGAGCGCCAGCCTTCCTTCCAGGTCATCGATTCCGTGCTCTCGGAAGAGGCTGTGGTCGGTTTCGAGTACGGCTACTCGACCACGGATCCTTCGGCGCTCGTGATCTGGGAAGCGCAGTTCGGCGACTTCGTGAACGGTGCGCAAGTCATCATCGACCAGTTCATCAGTTCGGGCGAGGCGAAGTGGGGCCGGCTTTGCGGCCTGGCGATGTTCCTGCCGCACGGCTACGAGGGCCAGGGCCCGGAACACTCCTCCGCGCGCCTCGAACGATTCCTGCAGCTCTGCGCCGAGAACAACATGGTTGTTTGCGTGCCGTCCACGCCCGCGCAGATGTATCACATGATCCGCCGGCAGATTCTGCGCAGCCTGCGCAAGCCGCTGATCGTGATGACGCCCAAGTCGCTGCTGCGTCACGAGCTCTCGGTGTCCTCGCTCGAGGAACTCGCCAACGGCGAGTTCGACAATGTCATCGACGACATCGACAAGCCCAACGCCGCGGGCGTGCGCCGCCTGGTGCTGTCGTCGGGCAAGGTGTACTTCGACCTGCTCAAGGCACGTCGTTCGACCAACAACAATGATGTCGCCCTGGTGCGCGTGGAGCAGCTTTATCCGTTCCCCGTGCCGGAGATGGAAGCGCTGCTCGCGCGGTATCCGAACGCGCGCGAAGTGGTCTGGTGCCAGGAAGAGCCGCAGAACCAGGGCGCGTGGTACCAGATCCGCCACCGCCTGCAGACGCTCGTGGGCAAGCGCGAGCTGCTGTATGCCGGCCGTCCGCCGGCCGCGGCGCCCGCCACCGGCATCACCAAGATCCACGAAGTCGAGCAGCGCGGGCTCATCGAAGCCGCGCTGAGCGCCACTCACAAAGAAGACGGAGCGCGCGACACCAAGCGCCTCACGCTGACCGCGGCGCCGGCCGCGGCCGCCACGTCCCGTTGACGCGTCAATTACAGGAACGTTCATGGCTATCGAAATCAAGGTCCCCCAACTACCGGAATCCGTGGCGGACGCCACGCTGGTCACCTGGCACAAGCAGGTCGGCCAGGCCGTCACCCGCGACGAGAACCTCGCCGATCTCGAGACCGACAAGGTCGTGCTCGAAGTGCCGGCGCCGGTCAACGGCGTCATCAAGGAACTCAAGATCGCCGCCGGCACGTCGGTGACCAGCGGCCAGGTGCTGGCGATCTTCGAGGAAGGCGCAGCCGCGAACGTCGCGCCCGCTGCCGCGGCTCCGGCTCCCGCCGCCAAGAAAGCGGCCGCTGCCGCACCCGCGAAGAATGAAGGCGACAAGCTGGCGCCGTCGGTGCGCCGCATGGTCGAAGAACAGAAGCTCGATCCGGCGAAGATCCCGGCGTCGGGCAAGGATGGCCGCATCACCAAGGGTGACGTGGTCGAGTACGTCAGCAAGCCTGCGGCTCCCGCTGCGGCGGCCGCCAAGTCCGCTCCCGCGCCAGCCGCTGGCGCCGCGGGTAGACAGGACCAGCGCGTGCCCATGACGCGCCTGCGCGCGCGAATTGCCGAACGCCTGCTCGAGGCGCAGCACACTCAGGCGCAGCTCACCACGTTCAACGAGATCGATCTCAAGGCCGTGATGGACCTGCGCGCGAAGTACAAGGATGGCTTCGAGAAAAAGCACGGCGTGAAGCTGGGCTTCATGTCCTTCTTCGTGAAGGCCGCCGTCGAGGCGCTCAAGAAATTCCCGACCGTCAATGCCTCGATCGAAGGCAATGACATCGTGTATCACGAGTACTACGACATCGGAGTCGCGGTCTCGACCGAGAAGGGGCTCATGGTCCCCGTACTGCGCGACGTGGACCTGCAGAGTTACGCCGACATCGAGAAGAACATCGGCTCGTACGCCACCCGCGCGCGCGAAGGCAAGATCACGATCGAAGAACTCACCGGCGGCACGTTCTCCATCACCAATGGCGGCACCTTCGGGTCGCTGCTGTCGACGCCCATCGTCAACATGCCGCAGAGCGCGATTCTCGGCATGCACGCGACGAAGGAGCGCCCGATGGTGGTGAACGGCCAGATCGAGATCCGCCCGATGATGTACGTGGCGCTGAGCTACGACCATCGCATCATCGATGGACGCGAGGCCGTGCAGTTCCTGGTGACCATCAAGGACGCGCTGGAAGACCCGGCGCGCCTGCTGCTGAGCGTCTAACAGAGGGCCATGCGCACGTTCGCCAAGGTCGCGGTCACGCTTCTGCTCGGAGCGTTCGCCGCGACTGCGAACGCGCACATCGAGTTCGTGCAGGCGCGATTGTTCTCGCTGGAAGGCAGCGACGACCGATGGGTGCTCGAGATGGAAATCCACGAGTGGGGAAGCGGCAGGAAATTGGCCCGGCCCATGCGGGCGACGGTGCAATTCAAGCGGGAGCCCCAATGCATCGTGAACAAGGAACTGTATCTCGGCACGGCCCTGAATTCGCGGCCTGCGGGTGATCAGGGAGCAAATCGCCGCCGGCGGCCTGCACAAATTCGTCGATAGATAGAGGTAAGAATCGTGAGTGAATACGACGTGATCGTGATCGGCGGCGGCCCCGCCGGATACCCCGCCGCCATTCGCGCGGCCCAGAACAAGCTCAAGGTCGCGATCATCGACGAGTGGAAGAACAAGGACGGCACGGCCGTGTTCGGCGGCACCTGTACCAACGCCGGCTGCATTCCGTCCAAGGCGCTGCTCGAATCCACCGAGCTCTATCACCGGGCCAAGGATGAATTCGGTACGCACGGCATCAAGCTCGGCAGCGTCTCGTTCGACGTGGCCCAGATGCAGAAGCGCAAGACCGGCATCGTCAAGGCCAGCACGCAGGGCATCGCGATGCTGCTCAAGAGCGCCGGCGTCACCGCGCTGCAGGGCCATGGCAAGCTGCTGGCGGGCCGCAAGGTGGAATTCACCGCGCATGACGGCAAGAAGGAAACGCTGAGCGGCAAGCACATCGTGCTGGCCAGCGGATCCATCCCCACCGAACTCAAGAGCATGCCCTTCGACGGCAAGAACATCGTCGACAATTGGGGCGCGCTGGATTTCGACGCCATCCCGAAGAAGCTGGCCGTGGTGGGTGCGGGTGTCATCGGTCTCGAACTGGGCAGCGTGTGGCGCCGCCTGGGTTCCGAAGTCGTGATTCTCGAAGCGCTCGACAATTTCCTCGCCGTGGCCGACCAGGGCCTGGCCAAGGAAGCCGCGCGTCACTTCAAGAAGCAGGGCCTCGACATCAAGCTGGGCGCGAAGGTTTCCGGCGCGAAGAGCACGGCCGCCGGCGTGGAAGTCTCGTACGCCGATGCCTCCGGTAGTCAGACCATCACCGTCGACAAGCTCATCGTCTGCGTGGGACGTCGTCCCTTCACCAAGGATTTGCTCGCCGACGGCACGGGAGTGCAGCTGGACGAACGCGGTTTCATCAAGGTCGATGGTCATTGCAAGACCACCGCCGAGAACGTCTACGCCGTGGGCGACTGCGTACGTGGCCCCATGCTGGCGCACAAGGCCAAGGACGAAGGCGTGATGGTCGGCGACCTGATCGCCGGCAAATACGGCCACATGAACTACGACACCATCCCGTCGGTGATCTACACCGCGCCGGAAATCGCCTGGGTGGGGCAGACCGAAGAGCAGGTGAAGGCCAGCGGCCGGGCCTACAAGATCGGCCAGTTCCCGTTCGCCGCCAGTGGCCGCGCGCGAGCCATGGAGTCGACGGCTGGCTTCGTGAAGCTGATCGCCGCCCAGGATGACGACGAGATACTGGGCGTGCACATCATCGGCCCGCTGGCCGGCGAACTCATCGCGGAGGCCGTGTTGGCCATGGAGTACTCGGCGAGCAGCGAGGATCTGCAGCGCACGATCCATGCGCATCCCACGTTGTCCGAGGCACTGCACGAGGCGGCGCTGGCCGCCGACAAGCGGGCCATCGACAACATCAACCGGTAGGAACTGCGAGCGGCACGCGCCGTGGAAATGGCGCCGCGGGACTCGACAGGGATTCTCGCGGCGTCACCACGCCACCGCCCGTCTGACTACTCGGCGGGTTCGAACACCAGCCGCGCGCGCGCACTCGACGGAACGGCCACGCCGTTCTCCTTGCGCGGATCGTATGTCCACTTGCGCACCGCGGACTGCGCCGCGTTGTCGAACACGCCCGCGGGCGAGGACTCGACCACTTCCACGTCGGCCACCTTGCCATTCTCGGTGACGGTGAACTTCAGCACCACGAAGCCGCCATTCTTCGCCGAGTTGCTCATGGGCGCGACGGGCGCCACACGCTTGATGACTTTCGCTGGCGTGACGTCCACGGCGGCGGGAGCGGGAGCCGGTACCGGTGCCGCAACCGGCGGAATCGCCACTGCGGAGCCGCCGGCATTCTGCCCGCCGGGCTGGACGGCATTGGGCCGCGCGGCGGGATTGGCGCTGCTGCCCACGGCTGAATCACTGGCCTCGACGGTACGACCGCCGAAGGAAGGGCCAGTCGCGCCACGCGCCGGCGTCACCATCGGCTCGGAGTTGATGGGCGCGTTGAGCGGAATGCTGCGCTGGACGGATTCACCCAGCGGCGCGCCATAGGTGCGAGAGCCATTCGTGGACGCGCGCGGCGTGCTTCGCTCGCGGTCGCGATTGACCGGAGCGTCGTTGGAACGTTGGGCGGCTCGATCCGCGGGGCGCTCGACCACGCGTGGCCGCGACGCGGGCCGCTCCGTGGCGGCGGTGCCCGCCGACTCCTGCGACTCATTGCCCGTGGCCTTCTGGGCAGCGAGCCTGGCGAGCTCCGCGGCGCGGTCGATGGACGCCTGCAGGAATTCGCGGCGTGGATGCGCGGGCGCCTGTTCGACCAGCTTCGCGAGCTCCTCGCGGGCCACGTCGAGATTGTTCTCCATGATCGCCTTTTCGATGTCGATCTCGATGAGCGTCAGGTTGTCGGTGACCTTCTGTTGTTCGGCCATGCGCGAGACTTCCGCGGCAATGGCCTGTTCGCGCGCGCGCGCTTCGGGATCGTAGAACTGCTCGATGAGGAACACGATGATGCCGGCCACGGCGGCGGCGATGGCGCCCGCGGTGATCAGGCGCTGCTTCTTGCGCTTGCCGGCTTCATCGACTGCCTTGCGCTGCACCCCCATTCGCGCCTGCTCGGCGATCTGCGCGAAATCGTCTTCCGGCGGTTCCGGGGTCCATGTGGCTTCGGGGCGAGGCGGTGGCGCGGCGGCGGCCTGCGCCGCGAGTGCGCGCATGCGGCCGGTATCAGACGGCGCGAGTTGCGCGCGCATGCGGCCGGTGTCGGAGGTGGTCGCGGGAGGCGCTGGCGCGCGTGCCTGCGGTGGCGATTGACGCGCAGGCGCCGGGGCGCGCAGTGGCGGCTCAGGCGCTGGCTGCGCGAGGCGCGCCGCGGCGGCGCGTCCGGCATTCGCGGCGGTGGCAACCGCGGGCGCGACCATCTGCACGGGAGGAGGTGGCGCCTGCGGCACGGCGCGCACTTCGCGAAGCGGCGCCGGCGGGCGCGGGGGAATCGGTCCACGCGGCACGCTGCCGATGGCGGGTATGCCGCGTTCGTCGAGCACCACTCGTTCGATGGTGCCGTCGGTCTCGTCGTTGGTGCCGGTGACCTGCGCGATGGCCAGCCACAGCTCTTCGAGATCGATGGGGTAACTGATGGTCCGCTGCACCTTGAACGGCGCGAGGCGCGGGCCTAACAACTGCAGCCGGTCGGAGGGCGCGGAGAAGATGCGCTTGAGCGGCGTGGTGGTGCGGGTAGTTCGTCCGAGAAGGTCGAGGCCGGAGCCATCGACGCATCGCTCGCAGGCGATCAGCACATCGTACTGGTTCTGGCGCAGCAGCAGCATCGCGTCGCCCTTGCTGGTGACGCAGTCGAGCTCGAGGACGCCGCGTATCGCGCGCGCGATGGCCTCGAGACCCTCTGAGTCATGGTCGACCAGCAGGACACGCATGAGCGATCCAGTACCCCGGTGAATCTATTACGTTATTAGTAAACGCGATTGGACGGAATGAGGCGGCGCAGCGCGTCACGTTTCCCAGGCCGTCCCGCAAGGCCGCCCGGGGTTAAGTTAACCCGAACGCCTCACCGAAAGGACGCTTCCCAGCTTGCGGATACGTTGCATCAGCCGAGCCAGATGCGGCGCGTCGCCCACTCCCAATCGAATGTCGATGGTAGCTGTCGACTGCGTCCTGTCGGTAGTGGTGTGCATCATCTCGATGCTCATTTTTTCACTGGCCAGCAGGTCGCCGAGGTCCCGGACCAGTCCCTGTCGGTCTATGGCGACAATTGTGAGCGTGACGGGCTGGGTGATTTCGGCGTTCGTCCAGGTGGCGGCGATCAGACGGTCGGGCCGGCTGGCGCTCATGCGACGCAGGCCGGGGCAGTCCGCACGGTGAATGGTCACGCCCCGGCCCACGGTGGCATACCCGGCGATGGCTTCCGGTTTCACCGGGGCGCAGCAGCGGGCAAAACTGGTCGGCAGGTCTTCCACGCCGCCCAGGACCACCGGCGAGCGCGAGGATTTGCGGGTCCCCGGGCGGCGCCTCGGCGCGGCGGGCACCACCGGCGCCGGCTCGGGTGGCGGGCTTCCCGCGCCGGATTTCTGCGCGTCCTCGTCTAACTTCCGGAACCAGGCTCGCACCTTCGACCTCGCGCGGGCCGAGGTCAGGAATCCCTGGGTCTCCGACAACCAGTCCCGGCTGGGCTGCGGATGCTTGTGCGTGATGATCTCGACGATCTCGCCGTTGGCCAGCGCGCGGGTCAGCGGCACGATGCGTCCGTTCACCCGCGCGCCGCGGCAGCGGTGTCCCAGGTCGGTATGCACGTGGTACGCGAAATCGAGCGGCGTGGCGCCATGGGGCAGGTCGACCACTTCGCCCTTGGGCGTCAGCGCGTACACACGGTCCTCGAACAGCTCTGTGCGCACCTGGTCGAGAAAATCGCGGTCGTCGGCCGGGCGGTCGCCGCCCTCCGGCTGTGGTTCGAGGAGCTTGCGCACCCATTCGATCTTGCGATCGTAGGAGACGTCGAGGCCACGCGCGTCCTTGGGGCGGCCTTCCTTGTATTTCCAGTGGGCCGCGAGGCCGAGCTCGGCCTGGTCATGCATCTCGCGTGTGCGGATCTGCACCTCGATGGCCTTGCCCTCGGGCCCCAGTACCGCGGTGTGGATCGAGCGGTAGAAATTGTCCTTGGGCGTCGCGATGTAGTCGTCGAATTCGCCGCGGATGTAAGTGTAGGCGCCGTGCACGAGGCCCAGTGCCGCGTAGCACTCGGCCACCGAATTCACCACGATGCGCACCGCGCGCAGATCGAAGACCTGCTCGAACGAGAGCTGCTTGCGTTCCATTTTCCGGTGGATGCTGTAGATATGCTTGGGCCGGCCGTAAACCTCGGCATCGTGGATGCCGGCGCCGCGCAACATGGCTTCGAGCGCGCGGCAGAACGCGGAGATGTATTGCTCGCGGTCGGTGCGCTTCTCGGCCAGTGCCGCGGCGATGCGCCGGTAATCGTCGGATTGCAGGTAACGAAAGGCCAGGTCTTCCAGCTCCCACTTGAGCTGCCACAGCCCGAGGCGATTCGCGAGAGGGGCGAACACTTCGCGCGTTTCCAGCGCCAACCTTTCGCGCGTGGCGGCGTGACCGTCCTTGGCGGCAATCAGGTCGACGAGTTGCCGCGCGAGGCGCGCCAGCACGAGGCGCGGGTCGCTGACCACCGAGAGCAGCATCTTGCGCAATGCCTCGGCTTGCGCCGGCTCCAGGTGGTGCGAGGCGGCCGCCACCGGTGTGAGCCGGACGTCGCCGAAATGCGTGAGCTCGCGCGCCAGAGCGCTGGGCTCCGCCCCGAAGTGCAGCTCGACTTCGCGCGACAGGTCTTCTCGGGATTCGTTGTCACGCGCGGGAGCGGCGAACGCGGCCTGCGCCAGCAGCGCCGACGCCAGCGTGGGATCTTCGGTCAGCGATGCGACGATGACGGCCGCTTCGGTGGCGCGATCGATGGTGGCGCGAGCGACCCCCCATTCATCGAGGCGGGCGGCGTGCGAATCGATCGTCCGACGTAGCGCGGTGGAGCAGGAATGGAGGTTATGCACGGAAGTTGCCGTGTATGATACGCGCAGTTTTTTGTAGCTGGCGCGAGGGTTTAAGCGAGAAATGGCGCGGTACCCCATGAGGTCATCCTGGCGCGATTACAAACCGGGTACGGCCACGCCCGCGGTCGTGTCGGTTGCGCGCATGTCACCCGTCGGTCATGCGCGCATCCTCGGACTCGACCCCGGTTCGCTGCGCACCGGTTATGGGGTCATCGACTGCGCCGGCGGCAACCTCACCATCGTCGCCCAGGGCTGCATCGCCACCTCCGGCGGGCCCCTGGCCGACCGGCTACGTCTCATCCATGCCCGCGTCGCCGAACTCATCGTGCAACACCGCCCGCAGGAAGTAGCCGTGGAGCGTGTGTTCCTGTCCAAGAACGCCGACAGCGCGCTGAAGCTGGGTCAGGCGAGAGGCGCGGCGCTGGCCGCGGTGCCGGCGATGCTGGGTGTGCACGAGTACGCGCCGCGCGCCGTGAAGCTCGCGGTGGTGGGCCTTGGCGGCGCCGAAAAATCTCAGGTGGCGCACATGGTCAAACAACTGTTGCGCGTGGAGCTGCGGCTCGCGGCCGACGCTGCCGACGCGCTGGCCATCGCCATCTGCCACGCTCACTCGCGCAGGCTCGAGCCGTTCATCGCCGGAGTGAGCGCGTGATCGGATTCCTGCGCGGCAAGCTCGTGGTCAAGGCGCCACCGCATCTGACCGTGGACGTGGGCGGCGTGGGCTATGACGTCGAAGCGCCGATGTCCACGTTCTACACGCTGCCCGCGCTGGGTAGTGAGGTGCGGTTGCTCACGCACCTGGTGGTACGCGAGGATGCCCACATCCTGTACGGCTTTGGCACGCAGGATGAACGCGCGCTGTTCCGCAACCTGCTCAAGGTGTCGCAGATCGGGCCCAAGATCGCGCTGGCCATTCTCTCGGGCACCAGCGTCGAAGGTTTCGCCACGCTGGTGAAATTGCAGGATGCCGCCACTCTCACGAAGATCCCTGGCGTCGGGCGCAAGAAGGCCGAGCTGATCCTGCTCGAGATGAAGGATCGCATCGATGCGCTCGAACAGGCGAGGCAGGGCCTGAACGTGGCCGGCGCCGGGCCGATGACGCCCTCGAGCACCGAAGGTGAAGCCTGGACCGCGCTGGTGGCGCTGGGATACAAGCCCGCCGAAGTCACCGCCATGCTCAAACCCTTTGCGGGCCAGGGCGGCACCACTGAAGACCTGATCCGCAAGGCGCTGCAGGGCACGGTGCGCACGCAATGACGGCCCTGTCCAGAGAAGGCACCGAGCGCGTGATCTCGGCCACCGGCTCCGCGGAAGAGGAGGCCGTCGATCGCGCCATCCGCCCGAAGAAACTCGCGGATTACGTTGGCCAGGAACAGGTCAAGGCGCAGATGGAGATCTTCGTGCAGGCCGCGGTGAAGCGCGGCGAAGCTCTCGACCACACGCTCATTTTCGGGCCACCGGGACTGGGCAAGACCACGCTGGCCAACATTCTTGCGAGCGAGCTCGGCGTCAACCTGCGGCAGACCTCCGGCCCGGTGCTGGAACGCCCCGGCGATCTCGCGGCGCTGCTGACCAACCTGCAGCCGCGCGACGTGTTGTTCATCGACGAGATCCATCGCCTCAGCGCCGTGGTCGAGGAAGTGCTGTACCCCGCGATGGAGGATTACCAGCTCGACATCATGATCGGCGAGGGTCCGGCCGCGCGTTCCATCAAGCTGGCGCTGCAGCCGTTCACGCTCATCGGCGCCACCACGCGCGCGGGGCTGCTGACGTCGCCATTGAGGGACCGCTTCGGCATCGTGCAGCGGCTGGAGTTCTACACCACGTCCGAGCTGGAACGCATCGTCGCGCGTTCGGCCAGCATCCTCGGCGTGCCCATGGACACCGATGGCGCGCAGCGCATCGCGCAGCGCTCGCGCGGCACGCCGCGCATCGCCAACCGGCTGCTGCGCCGGGTGCGCGACTACGCGGAAGTGAAAGGCAGCGGCAAGGTGGACGAAGCCACCGCGCGCGCCGCCCTCGATCTGCTCGAAGTGGACCCGCAGGGTTTCGACGCGCTGGACCGCAAGTTGTTAGGCACGATCATCGAGAAGTTCGATGGCGGACCGGTGGGCATCGAGAGCCTGGCCGCCGCCGTGGGCGAGGAGCGCGGCACGCTCGAGGACGTGATCGAGCCCTTCCTCATCCAGCAGGGCTTCCTGATGCGCACCGCGCGCGGCCGCATGGCCACGCGCGCCGCCTACCTGCACTTCGGGCTCAAGGTGCCCGAGCGGGCGCTCACCAACATGCCTCTTTTCGACCCATGAAGACCCGGGCTCCATGACGGAATTCATCTGGCGCGCGCGTGTCTACTGGGAGGACACGGACGGCGGAGGTGTCGTTTTCTACGCCAACTATCTCAAGTACATGGAACGGGCGCGCACCGAGTGGCTGCGTTCCATGGGGCATGCCCAGAGCGAGCTTTCCGAAAAGTTCGGCTTCGTGTTCGCCGTGGCGGAAGTGAAGCTCAACTATCGGCGGCCGGCGCGGCTCGACGACGAGCTCTCGATTTCCTGCGTGCCCGTGCCCGAGGGCCGCGCCTCGATCCGCTTCCAGCAGGTCATCCGGCGGGGCGACGAGGTGCTGGTGGAAGGCGAAGTCCGCGTGGCCTGCGTCGACGCGAAGACTTTCCGGCCGCGACGGTTGCCCGATTTCATAAGGATTCACGATGGAAAATGAACTCTCCATAGTCCGGCTGGTGATCAACGCCAGCCCGGTGGTGCAGGTGGTCATGGGCCTGCTGCTGCTGGCGTCATTGATGTCCTGGACGATCATTTTCCGGAAGCGATCGTTGCTCTCCAAGGCGCATGACGAAGCGGAGAACTTCGAGAACAGCTTCTGGAAGGGTGGTGACCTCACGGCGCTGTACCGCCAGATCGAAGGGCGCGGTGGCGCCACCGGCATGTCGAGCATCTTCGAGTTCGGCTTCCGCGAATTCGCGCGGCTCAAGCAGGGCGGCATCCCGGCCGACCAGTTGCTCGAGGGCGCGCGCCGAGCCATGCGTGTGGGCCAGCTCAAGGAGCTCGAGAAACTCGAAGAGAGCCTCTCGAATCTCGCGACCATCGGTTCGACCAGCCCCTACGTGGGGTTGTTTGGCACCGTCTGGGGAATCATGAGTTCCTTCGTCGCGCTGGGCGGCGTGCAGCAGGCCACGCTGGCCATGGTGGCGCCGGGCATCGCCGAAGCGCTGATCGCCACCGCGATCGGATTGTTCGCCGCCATCCCCGCGGTGATCGCCTACAACCGATACGCCGACCAGGTGAGCCGCCTCGAGCTGCGATACGAGGCGTTCATGGACGAGTTCTCCACCATCCTGCAACGCTACGCCGGTGCGGGCGTGGCCCGGGCAACCTGAGGAACGCGCATGGCAGCCGCGCAACCACGAGGCCGAAGGCGCCGCCTGATGGGCGAGATCAACGTCGTGCCCTACATCGACGTCATGCTGGTGCTGCTGATCATCTTCATGATCACCGCGCCACTGCTGGCCGAAGGCGTGAAGGTCGATCTTCCGAAGGCGGGCGCGCGCGCCATCCCGCCGGAGATGCTCAAGGACACCAAGCCCATCGTGCTCACCATCGATGGTTCGGGCCGGCTGTTCCTCAACTACAACGACCCGGAAGACCAGCCGATCGATGCCGCCACCGTGGAAGCGCAGACCGCGGCCGTTCTGCGGCGAGCGCCGGAAACCGTCGTGCTGGTGCGCGGCGACTACCGCGTGGCATACGGCGAGGTGGTGTCCGCCATGGTCCTGCTGCAAAGGGCAGGGGCCGACAAGGTCGGCTTCGTGACGCAGCCCCCCGAGCGTAATCGCAAGTAATGCCTCCGGCTTCCCGGCAGTCAGTCACCAAGGGCAGATGGCGCGCCGTCGCGCTGTCGCTGCTCGTGCACGCGCTCATCGTGGCGGCGGCGGTGCTGGGCTGGTTCACCTGGAAGCATGAGCCGCCGATGCAGGCGCTGGCCGTCGAAGGCAGCCTGGTGGATCCGCGCGAGATCCAGGGCATCGAGAAACTCGCCGAGGCCTCACCCGAGCCGCCTCCGCCCGAGCCCGCACCGGAACCGGTCCCGGAGCCCGAACCCGAACCCACGCCTCCCGAGGAGCAGGGTCCGCCGAAGCCGGATCCCGCGGAGATCGAGAAGCGTCAGGAAGAAGAGCGCCAGGCCGCCGAGAAACTCGAACAGGAAAAGCAGCAGCTCGAGCGCGAGAAGGAGCAGGAACAGCTGCGTCTCGATGCCGAGAAAAAGGAAGCGGAAAAGCAGGCCGCCGCGAAGGCCGCGGCCGACAAAGCGGCGGCGGAGAAGGCCGCGGCCGAAAAAAAGGCGGCGGAGAAAAAGAAGGCCGAGGAAGCCGCCGCGGCGAAAAAGGAGGCCGAAGAGAGGGCGCGTCGTGCGGCCCAGGAGGAACTCCGGCGCAGTCTGGAAGCCGAAGAGCGGGGCAATGCCGCGCGTAACAGCGCGGAGGCGAACCGCTGGCATGCATCCATTGTCGCGAAGATCGCCCGTGCGTGGATCAGGCCGCCCTCGGCCGTGGCGGGCACCACTTGCGTGGTGTCGGTCACCCAGGTACTGGGCGGAGAAGTCACGCGGGTGAGTGTGCAGGGCTGCAATCCCGACGAGGCCGCGCTGCGGCAATCGGTGGAGAACGCGGTACTCGCGGCGTCGCCATTGCCTACACCGCCACCGGGCGTGCCGTTCGAACGCAATTTGGAGCTAACATTCGCACCCGACAGATGAACAACCGCATGAACAAACTCGTTTCGCTGATCCTCGCCGGCCTCGTTTCGCTGGCCGGCACCATTCCGGCGCAGGCACAGCTGCGGTTGACCATCACTTCGGGCGTGACGGATCCCTGGAGAGCACCGGCCGTTTCAAGGGCATGCCGGTGGCCGACATGATCAACAAGCCCACCTCGTTCGCCGGTGTCGACGCCGCGGCGTGGAAGCAGATGCGCAATGACTACGTGGTGGTGGGGCGCGTCACCTCGCAGCCCGATGGCCGCGTGAAGGTCGAGGCGGACCTGGTGAACGCGCTCAATGGCGCGAACATGGGCATCTTCAGTTCCACCGCGCAGCCCGACAATCTGCGCATGGCGGCCCATCGCGTCGCCGATGCCCTGCACGAGAAGATCCTGGGCGTGAAGGGCGCGTTCGCCACGCGCATCGCCTATATCTCCGTGGATGGCCGCCCGCCCAACCAGAAGTACGAACTCTGGGTGGCGGATTCCGATGGCGCGAATCGCCGGCGCATCGGCAGTTCCAATCTGCCGCTGATGTCGCCCGCCTGGTCGCCGGATGGTGAATGGCTGGCGTATGTTTCCTTCGAACGCCGCACCTCGGCAGTGTTCGTGCAGGAAGTGCGCACGGGCAAGAAGATACTGGTGTCGGCGCGTGCGGGCATCAACGGTGCGCCCACCTACTCGCGCGATGGCAAGAAGCTGGCGCTCACGCTCTCGGGCAGCAACGGCAACCTCGACCTGTATCTGCTCGATCTCGGCAACCAGCAGGTCACGCGCCTCACCGACGATCCGGGCATCGACACCGAGGCGAGTTTCGGCACCGACGGCAGCGTGTATTTCACCTCGGATCGTTCCGGCAGCCCGCAGATCTATCGCATGACCCCGGGCAGCGCGGACAAGCCACGCCGCGTAACCTTCACGGGTTCCTACAACGCGCGCCCGCGCGTGTCTCCCGACGGCAAGCAGCTGGCGTTGCTGACACTGGCGGAGGGTTCTTACCGCATCGCCGTGCAGGATCTCGCGTCCGGCAACATCACCGTGTTGTCCAAGGGCCGCCAGGAGGAATCCCCGAGCTTCGCGCCGAATGGCGCCATGCTGATATTCGCCGGCCGCGAGCGCGGCCAGGGCGTGTTGCAGACGGTTTCCACCGATGGCCTCACTACCGGGCGTCTCGACGCCGACGCCGGTGAGGTGCGCGAGCCCGTCTGGGGCCCATTTCTTCCCTGATTCATTGATGTGAATAAAGGTATGCACATGAAAAATTCCGTTTCGATCACGTTGCTCGTCGCCTCGCTGGCCCTGCTGGCGGGTTGCCCTAACAAGCCGAAGACGCAGCCCGACCAACCGCAGACGCCGACCACTTCCGACACCAGCGGCCTCGACACGTCGCCGGTTTCCTCGGACGAGACCGCCATCCAGGGTCCTTCGGGCGAGTTGCTGTCGAAGCGCATCGTGTACTTCGACTTCGATCGCGCCGAGATCGGCGCCGATTCGCAGTCGGTGGTGACCGCGCATGCCGCATTCCTGTCGAAGAACCCGAATTTCAAGGTGCGCCTGGAAGGCCATGCCGACGAGCGCGGTTCACGCGAATACAACATCGGCCTCGGCGAGCGCCGCGGCCAGGCCGTGCGCCGCGCGATGCTGCTGCAAGGTGTGGCTGAAGTGCAGCTGTCCACGGTGAGCTACGGCGAAGAGCGTCCGGCTTCCGCGGGCAGTGACGAGCAGGCCTACGCGCAGAATCGCCGGGTCGAGATCGTCTACCTGAAGTGAGGTCCATCATGAGACCTTCCGCGAACGGGCTTGCCAAAGCGCTGGCAATGCTGGTCCTGGGGTCCAGCGGATTGCTGCTGGGCGGCTGCGCAACGCCGCCCGAAGAAGATCCGCTGTTCATCCGCCTGAACGATCTCGATCAGCGCGTGCAGCGAATCGAGCGGGTGCTCACCAACAACAGCCTGCTCGAACTGGCGCAGCGCATCGACCGGTTGCAGGCCGACGTGCGCGGTCTGCGCGGCGAGGTGGAGCTGCTGCAGAACTCGAGCGAGGGTGGCAAGGCGCAGTCGCGTTCGCTGTACGGCGATCTAGAGAAGCGCCTCGCGGCACTGGAGACGCTGGGCGGCGTGGGCGGCGCATCGGGCTTGCCGGGAGCCGCGCCGGGTTCGGCGCTGCCGCCGGCGGGTGGTGCCACCGGCGAGCAGGCCATGTACGACGCTGCGTTCAACGCGCTCAAGGGCGCGGACTACCCCAAGGCCATCTCGAGCTTCCGGGCCTTTCTCACGGCGTATCCCACGAGCCCTCTCGCCAGCAATGCGCAGTACTGGTTAGGCGAAGCGCATTACGTCACGCGTGAGTACGACGCCGCCATACTGGCCTTCCGCAAGGTGGCGACCGACTGGCCGGATTCGCGCAAGGCGCCCGACGCACTCGTGAAGGTGGGCTTCACGCAGGCGGCGCAGGGCAAGAACGCCGAGGCGCGCGCCACGCTGGAAGACGTCACGCGTCGTTTTGCCGGCAGCGAAGCCGCGCAACTCGCCGCGGAAAGACTGAAACGCATGCCCGCAGGGCGATGAGCCCCCGGCTCAAGATCACGGAGATCTTTTTCTCGCTGCAGGGGGAAGCCGACTCGGTCGGCTTCCCCACCGTGTTCGTGCGCCTCACGGGTTGTCCGCTGCGTTGCCAGTTCTGCGACACGGCCTACGCCTTTCAGGGCGGCGAGTGGATGGACGTCGACAGTGTGCTGGCCAAGGTCGCCGAGTGGGCGCCGCGCCACGTCTGCGTGACCGGCGGCGAGCCGCTGGCGCAGAAGAACTGTCTGCCGCTGCTGGCCGCGCTCTGCGATGCGGGGTATCGCGTTTCACTCGAGACCAGCGGCGCCATGCCCATCGGTGAGGTCGACGCGCGGGTCATCCGCGTGGTGGACGTCAAGACTCCGGGCTCGCGCGAGGACCAGCGCAACCGCTACCAGGATCTCGCGCTGCTGCGCGCCGATGAGCAGATCAAGTTCGTCATCTGCGATCGCCAGGACTACGACTGGGCGCGCGCCAGGCTCGACGAGCTGCAACTCGCGCGCAGCTGCACGGTGTTGTTCTCGCCCAGCGCCGAACAGCTGCCCGCGCGTGATCTCGCCGACTGGATCCTCGCGGACCGTCTGCCGGTGCGCTTCCAGCTCCAGCTGCACAAGGTGCTCTGGGGCAACACGCCGGGCAAATAGGTGCCGCAAACAGGTGCCGGGTGAGGAAAGTGGGGAAAAGGTCGTGAGCACACGCGCGGTCATACTTCTCTCGGGCGGGTTGGACTCCGCCACCGTGCTCGCCATGGCGCACGCCGCCGGCTTCGACTGCCATGCGCTGTCGGTGTCGTACGGCCAGCGCCACCAGGCCGAGCTCAACGCCGCCGCGCGTGTTGCACATGCCCTGGGTGCGCGCGAACATCGCATCATGCACGTGGACCTCGGCCGCATCGGCGGCTCCGCGCTCACCGACAAATCCATCGACGTGCCCACCTCGGCGAGCAAAGGCATCCCGGTGACCTATGTTCCGGCGCGCAACACCATCATGCTTTCGCTGGCCATGGCCTGGGCCGAAGTGCTCGACGCGCGCGAAATCCACGTGGGCGTGAATGCCGTGGACTATTCCGGTTATCCCGATTGCCGCCCGGAATTCGTGGCCGCTTTCCAGAATCTGGCCAACATCGCCACCAAGGCGGGCGTGGAGGGGCGAGGTCCTGTCATCCGGGCGCCGTTAATAAACCTCAGCAAGGCGGAGATCGTCCGCACCGGCGCGACGTTGGGCGTCGACTATTCCCTGACGGTTTCCTGCTACCAGGCCGATGCGCGTGGCCTGGCCTGTGGCGTCTGCGATTCCTGCCGCCTGCGCCGAGAGGGGTTCACCGCCGCGGGGGTCGCTGATCCAACTCGGTATGTGTAGACTGCGCGCCCTCGTGACCCTGCCGGGTCGGTAGCTCAGCTGGTAGAGCAGCGCCCTTTTAAGGCGTTAGTCGTGGGTTCGAGCCCCACCCGACCCACCAAAATCCCATCTCCGTTGTTACACTGCCGCGCCACTTATTCAGGGGGACGCGAATGAGCAGGAAGGTGGGATTTTTCGGCGCTGTTTTTCTTCTCTCCAGCGCCGCGTTCGGGGCCGATGAATCGGCCAACTGGAAGCCGCTGTTCAACGGCAAGAACCTCAACGGCTGGAGCACGCACTACGCGTCGAAGGCGGGCGACAACGCGCCAGCCGCCGCGACGTTCTTCCGCGTCGAGGATGGCGCCATCCACATCTATCCGACGCAGGCGGCCGGCTCCGAACAGCCCAATGCCTTCCTGCTCACCAATTCCGAGTACCAGGACTACAAGCTCACGCTCGAGTATCGCTGGGGCGAGAAGAAATTCGCGCCGCGCCTGAACTTGGTGCGCGACGCGGGCCTGCTGTATCACGTGCATCGCGTTCGCGACGGCGACTGGCCGGCCTCCATCGAATCGCAGATTCAGGAAGGCGACGTGGGCGATCTCTGGGTCGTCTCGGCGCGCGCATCCAGCACCATCAATCCCGCGTCGCGGCGTTTCACGCGGCTGGAAGACGGCGGTGTGCCGGTGACCGTGGGCAACGAAGGCAAGTTCGAGCGCGTGCGCCACGGCCGTGTCAACGAGTTTCCGGGCTGGAATACGCTCGAGATCATCGTGAAGGGCGATCGCGCCATGCACATCGTCAATGGCGTACCCAACATGCGCGTCAGCGACATGAAGGCCTGGGATGCGGGCAGCAATTCCTGGGTCAAGCTCGACAAGGGCCGCATCGCACTGCAGGCGGAATCCGCGGAGCTGTTCTATCGCAACATCAGGATTCGTCCGCTGGCGAAGAACGAAGGGCTGGATCCGGAACCCAAGGCCACGGAAGTCTGGTTCCCCGTTCCGGCGAAAGTGACGCCCGGGGCCGCGCCGGGCGCGCCGCCTTCTGACGCGATCATCCTGTTCGACGGCAAGAATCTCGACGCCTGGAAGACCACGCGCGGCGACGGCGCCGCGGAATGGAGCGTTGTGAATGGCGAACTGGTCGTGAAGCCGGGCACGGGCGACATCCAGACCCGGGAAAAATTCGGCGACGTGCAGCTGCACATCGAATGGACCGACCCCAAGCTCCCGCCCGACAAGGTGAACCAGGATCGCGGCAACAGCGGCGTATTCCTGCAGGACATCTACGAAGTGCAGGTGCTCGACAATTTCGAGAATCCCACGTACGTGAACGGCATGGTGGGTTCCATCTACAAGCAGTTCCCGCCGCTGGTGAACGCCACGCATCCGGCCGAGACCTGGAACACCTACGACATCATCTTCACGGCGCCGCGCTTCAACACCGATGGCACGCTGGCGTCAGCGGCGCGTCTCACCGTGCTGTTGAACGGCGTGCTGGTGCAGAACAACGCGGTGTTGAAGGGCGGCACCACGTACATCGGCGCGCCCAGCTACGTGGCGCATGGCGACATGCCGGTGCGATTGCAGGACCATGGGCACCTGGTCCGCTTCAGGAATATCTGGCTCAGGAAGCTTTGAGTCACTGACTGAAATCCGCGTTCACCGGGCTCCGCGGTTGGCTCCAGCCATCCGCGGGGGACGTGACGGGGGTAGTGATGGGCGCGCGCTCCGAGACCTTCGTCACAGCGGCGTGGGACGGCAATTTCCTGCCGCTCCGGCGGTAGCCGAATGCCCCGGAACGACGGGCGTTTTTCCTCAAGTCGTGCCCGGTCCGGCCCGATAAACCCGGGTGCGCGAAGAAGTAGCCGCCAGGAATGCGACCACGGAACTGCCGCTGCAAACCCAGCTCATGGGTTCGCTGGCGCTGGTGCTCATTCTGAGCGGCATCGCCGGCATCATCGGTTACGCCACGTTCGACGCGCGCATCCTGCAGAGCAGTGTCGAAGCCAAGGCCGGGGTGTACGCGACCAACCTCGCCGCGCAGCTCTACAACCCGATCGCCGCTGGCGACCCCGCGCTGTCCGAGGCGGTTATCAAGCCGCTGAAAAGCGACCGGAATGTTTTCGGCATCGGCGTCTACTCGGTGGATGGCCGGTTGCTGGCCGGCCACGGCCAGGTGCCTTCCAAGCTGAAAAGCGCCGGTGACGCGCGACTGCTCGACGACCGCACTCACATGGTGGTGCGCGAAGTGCCCATCGAGCAGGGCTCGTCGGGACTGCTGCTGCTCGCACTATCTACCGAGCACATCGCCACGGCGCGCATGCGGGCGGCACAGTTCCCCGCCATGACCACGGCGCTGGTGCTGCTGTTCGCCATCCTGCTGGCGCTGGCCAATTCCTTCAGCGTGATGCTGTCCGAATGCGTGCGCATGTTCGAGGAACGGCGCGAAATGGAACGCACGGAGAAACAGCGGCTGGAGAAACTCGTTTACGAGCGCACGCAGGAGCTGGAGCGCGGGCGGGAACAATTCCGGCTGGTGGTCGAAGGCACGCAGGCCATTCCTTTTGCGCTGGACGTGGAAGACGGGCACTTCGAATACATCGGCCCGCAAGGTCCGCGGCGGCTGGGCTTCAGCGAAGATGCCTGGAAGCAGGCGGGGTTTCTCGACCGGCTGATGCCGCGCGACCGCAACGGCACGGTCCGCAAGTGCATCGACGAGGCCGAGGCCGGCCATGTCGAGCTCGAAACCACCGTGCTGACCCAGGACGACCAGCGCGTGGAACTGCGCTGGGTGGTGACCTGCGAGGCCAGCGAGGCCGCCGGCCAGCACAAGATCATGCGCGGCATGATGCTGGACGTGACCGAGCAGCGCCGCCTGGAGAACGATCTCGCGCAGGCACAGAAGTTGGAGAGCGTGGGCCGCCTCGCTGCCGGCGTGGCGCACGAAATCAACACACCCGTGCAGTTCGTGTCCGACAGCGTGCTGTTCGTGCGCGAGGCCATGGATGACCTCTCGGGAATCGTCGACAAGTATCGCGAGCTGCGCGAGGCGACGAAGAACGGCGAGGACGCCGCGTTGCTCGCGGCCGCCAAGGCGGCCGAAGAAGCCGAGGACGACGCCGATCTCGACTACATCCTCGAGAACGCGCCCGTGGCACTCGACCGTGCGCGTGACGGCCTCGGCCGCGTGGCCGCCATCGTGCGGTCGATGAAGGAGTTCGCGCATCCGGATCGCAAGGAGATGTCGCTGGCCGACATCAACCAGGCCATTGCCAGTACGCTGGTCATCGCGTCCAACGAATACAAGTACGTCGCCGAGGTGGAAACCTCGTTCGGCGAGATCCCGCCGGTGAACTGTTATGTGGGCGAGATCAACCAGGTGGTGCTCAACCTCATCGTCAACGCGGCGCATGCCATCGGCGACGTGATCAAGGGTTCGCCCCAGGACATGAACAGCAAGAGCATGAACAGCAAGGGCACGATCCGCGTCGCCACGCGCGTGCTCGACGACCAGGTCGAGATCTCCATCGGCGATTCAGGCAAGGGTATTCCCGTCGACGTGCGCTCGCGCATCTTCGATCCCTTCTTCACGACCAAGGAAGTGGGCAAGGGCACGGGTCAGGGCCTGGCCATCGCCCGCACGGTGGTGGTGGAAAAACACAAGGGGACGCTGCACTTCGAGACCGAGCTGGGTCGCGGCACCACGTTCTACATCCGACTGCCCATCGCGGGCCCGATTTCACAGTCGGAAGATCAGCGGTCCGGCACGGAGGCCGCATGAAACTCGCGAGAGTCTCCACATCGCATATCCAGGCGGTGACCGGCACCACCTTCGTCGCCACACTGAGCTCACTGCTGTTCGGGTACTGCACGGCGGTGATCTGCGGCGCGTTGGACGCCATCGACCACAATTTCATCGCGCCCCGCGGCCTTCATGGCACGGCGGCCAACGCGCTGCTGGGCCTCACGGTGTGCGCGGCGTTGGGCGGTACCATCCTGGGCGCGCTCACGGCGCGCCGCGCGGCCGAACTACTGGGCCGCAAGCGCCCGATGATCATCGCCGCGGTGTTGTTCCTGATCTCGGCAGTCGGCTCCGCGTTTCCCGAGATGGGCCTCGCGCCCATGGGTGGCCTCGGCGCCGACGCCATCTGGCCGTTCATCTTCTATCGCGTGCTGGGTGGCGTGGCCGTGGGCCTGGCGTCGGTGATCGCACCCATGTACGTCGCGGAATTCGCGCCCAGCGCCGTGCGCGGGCAGCTCGGCGCGTATCAACAGATCGCCATCGCGGGTGGCATTGCCATCGTGCTGTTCGTGAACTGGGGTATCGCCCTGCAGGGCGACGACAACTGGGTTCTGAACACGGGCTGGCGCTACATGATGGTGTCACTGGCGATTCCGTCGCTGGCCTTCTTCTGGTTGAGCTTCACGGTGCCCGAGTCTCCGAGCTGGCTGGTGAGGCACGGCCGGATCGAGCAGGCGCGACGCGCCTTGTCGCGATCCGCCGAGCCCGAAGAAGTCGATGCCATGTTGCGTGAGCTCGCCGCGGGTAACCAGGAGCAGAATAGACCGGAGCCGCTGTTTGCCTTCGGCAAGCGGGTCGTGCTGGTGGGTGTGGCGCTCAGCGTTCTGCAGCAGCTCATGGGCCTGAACACCATCTCCTACTACGGGCCGCAGATATTGCAGCGCATGGGCTACCACATGGACGCCGCCTTCCTCGGCGCACTGCTCGCGCGCTGCCTGAACCTGCTGGCCACTTTGATCATCGTGCTCATCGTTGACAAGGTGGGTCGCAAGCCGCTGCTGATCTTCGGCGCACTGATCATGGGTCTGGCGATGATGGCGCTCGGTAGTTTGTTCCGCAGCGATCACGCCGGCGCACATGGCCTGACGGCCATGTGCCTCTACATGGTCGGTGTGGGCATGTCGTTCGGCCCCATCATCTGGATCCTCATGTCGGAAATCTTTCCGACGCCGATCCGCGCGCAGGCCATGTCGCTGGCCGTCGCCGCCCAATGGGGCGCCAATTTCCTGGTGTCATTCACATTCCCCATCCTGTTCGGGGATCCGACGCTGAATGGCTTCGCGCTGGGTGGCGCCGCGTTCTGGCTGTATGGCGGGTTCGGCATCCTGGCCGCCTACGTGGTGCTGCACCATGTGCCCGAGACCAAGGGCCTCGACAATGAACGAGTGAGTGCGTACTGGAAGGCGACCGCCCCCGTCAGCCGCTGATCCATCCGAAGGTGCGACGAAATTCCAGCTCGGCGGCTTCGCGGGAGGCGAGCACCGCGGGCGAGAGAGGCGGTTGAGCACGCGCCTGGGCGAGCGTCTGCGCCAGCAGCGGCAGGCCAGCCTGCATGCGCATGGAATTGACGCGGCCTTCATTCTCGATGGGGTGAGGCTCGATGCCCTGGGCGCCGTGCCGCAGCTGCGTTCCATATCGCTGTGGCCTGCCTTCGTATACCCGGATGCGGTCGTCGATGAGAGCGAACTGCCAGCGCGGGGCATCGCCGCTTTGCGTGGCGCGGTCGATGAGCTCGCGACACTGCCGCATGAAGTCTGGTTCGCCATAGGCATGCATGGCCACTCGCCAGGCGGCGCGCGAACCCTTGTCACCAACCAGCGCGACCCCCGGCCAGCCGAACACCGCGACGATCTGGCGCAGCCGGCTGGAGTTCGCACGGTTCAACTCGAGAATGCGCGGATGGAAGCCCTCGTTGATTTCGCCGGCGGCGATGAGTTCGGTGCGTAATCCCTGGGCGCGCGATTCCATGTCGAGCAGGGCCTTCTCGAGCGACTCATCCATGGATGCCGGCCCCCACCGGTGCTTGTTAGTGCCGGAATCCGGCCGGGAGGGAATATACCGGATGGCCGCGGCGCTGGCGCACGACAAAGCCCCGCACAGCCCATAAGAGTGGGGCTGCGCGGGGGTGGGTTGTCGCGGCGCTGTTAGCGCTTCGACTCGGTGCGGTCGTCGTACTCGGCGTTGTCGAGATAACCGTCACCGTTCTTGTCGGCGGACGAAAAACTTTCCACCAACTTCGGATCCGCGGAGGCTTCCGGCATGGAGATGCGGCCATCCTTGTTTGCATCGAGCATGTCGAATGAACCGGACTGGCCCGCCGGAGTCGCGGGTTGTTTCTGGCCATCGGCTGCCACCCCCGCAAGCGGAATCAGGGCGGCGACGGCGGCGGCGAGCAGGGTCTTCTTCATGGCATCACTCCTTTGCGAGAGGGCATCGGCAGGCTGAATCAATGCATCGCGCGTGCCACGCCGGCGACGGCCCGCAGATTCAGTTACTTGCAAGCCGCGTGGCCCGAGGCCCCCGCGCAACGGCTCGAGAATTGCCTGCATGTGGCGACAATTCGCATTACGGCGGACGTCGAATCGCGACAATCCTGCGCGAAACACCAGCAATCAATCAGTTGCGGGTCGGCATTCGGGGACGTCCCGCCAATTTCCGAAGAAATCCGACACGCGGCGACCGCATTGCCGACGAGCATGTGGGCGCATTCCGCCGGCCACCTGCCGCCGCCAGGCATGACTAACTAGCGCGGCGCCGGTGGTCGACGCGTGCGGCGCCGCAAATCGCCGCGTGATATCAACGGTTCCCGCCATGACACTTCGTGTCGGCACTGTCGGACAAACGATGACAGGTGCCGGGCCGCGCTCCCACGACATAACCAGTTCCGGCTGCTCGCGCGCGCTGCAGCAGAACATCGAAAATCTCCCGCATGGACGCCATGGACTGGAACCGCATCGCGGGCAACTGGACGCACTGGCGAGGACGGATCCGCGAGCGCTGGGGAAAGCTCACCGACGATCACCTGGACGTGATCGGAGGCAAGCGCGAACAGCTGGCCGGGCGGATCCAGGAGCTTTACGGGTTGCAGAAGGATGAAGCTGAAAGGCAGCTGCGCAACTGGGAACGCAATCTATTCGGCGGAGAGGAGTAGTCATGATCAGCACATCCGGTTTGAGAAACGCATTCTTTTGCCTCGTCGCCTTTGGCATCGTCGCCTGCGCCTCGGCTCCCATGCCGGTGGACAAGCTGGCCGTGGCGAAGTCCGCAGTCGAACGCGCCGAGCAGGCGCAGGCGGCACAGTACGCGCAGGTCGAGCTGAATTCCGCGCGCACCAAACTCTCTGCGGCCCAGGCTGCCGCGGACAAGCGTGATGCGGAAGTCGCGGCCAGGCTCGCCGACCAGGCGGACGTCGACGCTCAGCTCGCGGAAGCCACCGCGCGCGCCAAGCAACAGCAGCAACTCGTCGACGAAATGGACGCGAGCCTGCGCGATCTGCGCAACGAAGCGCTTCGCAACAGCCCCGGCGCGGGGGTCAGTGCTCCCCAGCCGGCGACCCCGAGGCAGTAGTCAGGAGGACGCCATGAAACGAACAGCCATCGTCGCGATTTCTGCGGTCACCGCATCGCTTTTCACATTGGCCGGTTGTGAGACCGCGCCCAAGGACACGGCCGTGCTCGCGCAAGCGCGAGACGCGGTCAGCCAGATCGAGTCCGATGCGAATGTGACCCGCTACGCGCCGACTGAACTCGATCGCGCGCGCAAGCTGCTGGTCAACGCCGAAGGTGCCGCGAAGGAAAAGGGCGCCAACGACAAGGTGACGTCCCACTATGCGTACCTCGCAACGCAGATGGCGCGCATCGCCGGGCAGCGTGCGCAGCAACAGGTGGCCATGGCGCGCATGAAGGCCGGAGAGACGGAGCGCCAGAAGATCCTGCTGTCCGCGCGCGAAGGCGAGGCCGATCGCGCGCTGGCGCAGGCCCGGGACGCGCAGGCTCGCGCGGAGCAGGCTCGCAACGAGGCGCAGAACGCCCAGGCGCAGATGGCGCAGGCACAAGCCGAGAATCAGCGGCTGATGGGTGAGTTGCAGGCCGCGCAGACCGCGCGCGGAATCGTGCTCACGCTGGGTGACGTGCTGTTCGACACGGGACAGGCGCAGCTCAAGGCGGGCGCCACTCGCCCTATCGAACAGATCGCCGAATTCCTCCAGGAGAATCCGGAACGCAACGTCCAGGTGGAGGGCTTCACCGACAGCCAGGGCAGCAACGAGTACAACCAGCAACTCTCGCAGCGTCGGGCTGATGCGGTGGCGCAAGCCATCATTCAGCGTGGTATCGATGCGCAGCGGGTGCGGGCGCTCGGCTACGGCGAGGAATATCCGAAGGCCAGCAACGACAGCGCCGGCAGTCGCCAGCTCAACCGCCGGGTGGAGATCGTGGTGTCGAACGACAACGCCGCGATCCCGGCGCGCACGGATTCAGGTCCTTGAGCACCCTCGTGAATGCTGGTTTGAGCGCCGGGGACGCACTGTCGGCGGGCGTGTCGCTGGATGACAGCGAGCTGCGGCTCATCGGCAACTCGGCGGGCATGCGCAAGGTGCGCGAACTCATCGGCCGCGTCGCGCCCACCGACTCCACCGTGCTCATCTGCGGAGAGTCCGGATGCGGCAAGGAACTGGTCGCCGAATCCGTACATGCCATGAGCCCGCGTGCGGGCAAACCTTTCGTCGCCATCAACTGTGCCGCAATCCCGGCGACGCTCATCGAGGCCGAGCTCTTCGGCCATGAGCGCGGCAGCTTCACGGGCGCCATGCGCACGCGTGAAGGAGTCTTCGAGCGCGCGAACGGCGGGACCCTGCTGCTCGACGAGATCACCGAGATGCCTCTCGATCTGCAATCGCGCCTGCTTCGTGTGCTCGAAACCAAACGGCTGAACCGCGTCGGCGGTTCGGCGGACCTGCCTGTGGATGTGCGCGTGATCGCGTCGACCAACCGGCTTCCCGCGCAGGCGTTCGACGAGGGGCGCCTGCGCGAGGACATCTACTACCGGCTCGCGGTGGTCACCATCGAACTGCCGCCCCTGCGTCGCAATGGCACGCACAAGCGGCTGTCGGAGAATCTGCGCCTTCGTTTCATGCGTCACCGCTGGCCCGGTAACGTGCGCGAGCTGCGTAATGCCGTTGAGCGCGCGTACATCCTCTGCGACGGTGAACTGGACCTGGACGAGAGCGAGATGCCGACCTTGCGCGGCGACCCGGAAGGCAAGGGATCGGTACATGGCAACGAGATCCACATGGCCATCGGCGCCACCCTCGATGAAATCGAGCGCACTTTCATCCTGGCGACGCTCAAGCATTTCGAAGGCGACAAGCGCCGCGCCGCGGATGTGCTCGGGTGCAGCCTGAAAACCCTCTACAACAAGTTGCATGCCTACGATCGCGAACGCGCTGGTCGCGAGCGCGCGACCGGCCTGAATTGATTCGATGGGAGCAAACAAGGCTAAGGAGTGAAAGATGGGAATCATCCTGTGGTTGATCATTGGAGGCGTGGTGGGTTGGCTGGCGAGCATCGTGATGCGACGCGACGGTAGCCAGGGCATCATCCTGAACATCGTGGTCGGCATCGTCGGTTCGATGCTGGGCGCGTGGCTCATCGGTCCGATGGTGGGCGCGCCGTCCATCAATTCCGGCGAGATCAGCGTGGGCAGCTTGCTGGTGTCCTTCCTGGGCGCGGTGATACTGCTTGCGATCGTCAATCTGATCACGAGACGCAGCGTCCGCTGAATCGATTGCAGGCAGGAGCTCGGGTCACTTGATCGGGGACATTTTCGAAGTCCACGTGTCGGTGCCCGAGCTCATGCTGCGAGGCACGCTGGTTTACTGGCTGCTGTTTCTCATATTCCGGTTCATCCTGCGCCGGGACGTGGGATCGGTTGGCATCGCAGATATTCTGTTGCTCGTCATCGTCGCGGATGCCGCGCAGAACGCCATGTCTGGTGGCTACGATACGCTGACGGAAGGCGCCATCCTGGTGTTGACCATCGTGGCCTGGAACTGGCTGCTCGACTTCCTTTCATACCACTTCGCGGCGGTGAGGCGATTCGCTTCGCCGGAGCGACTCACGCTGGTCTCGCGGGGAGTGCCGCGTTTGCGGAACATGCGCCGCGAGTTCATCACCCGTGAAGAGCTTCAGGAAAAACTGCGCGAACAGGGAATCGAGGACATCTCCGAGGTGAAGGTCGCGTACCTGGAGGGCGATGGGCAGATCAGCGTGATCCGCAACTCCGGGTCGACGCAGAAGAAACCTGAAAAGAGGGCGCCAGGTCGCTGAACACGGCGGTGCTGGCGTCGGTGCTGAAGGTCAATTCTCCCGTAGCGGCGTGCCATTCGAAAGTCACCACCTCGCGAGCGGCTGAAGCCGCCAGGCGCGACACGTCCTCGTCGATGTCCTCGGCGGCCAGGGTCTCGAATACCAGCTCACGATGGACCGGCGTGACGGAGTGGCTGCAGGGAAGCGCGGGCAGCGCATCCTCTACGAGTCCGGGAGCGATCCACATGGCGCCGGTGCCGTTTTCATGCGTCCGGCCCGCGTCCGCCGCCCGCAGAGCGGTGAACAACAACAGGCCGATCGAGACCATTCGATACCCTGACTTCACGCCTGCAGAATGCGTTCGGCCACGGTGGTTGCCGATGGGAGCGCGCATCCGGCTCCTGTAGGAGCGTGCCGCATGCATGGGCGGGCCGTTGTTCCACAATCTGCGATACTGCCTACATCCCCCTACATCCTTGCACCGGGTAGCGCTGATGGGTCAGGAAGACAAAGTAGTTCAGTGGTTCAGCGAGCTGAACTGGATCCAGGTCGGCGCCCGAATCGCCGCCATTCTCGCCGTGAGCTTCGTGCTGGGGTTCGTCGCGCGCCGGCTGATCTCGGGGCTGGAGAAATTCACGGCGACTCACGCGCATGACATCGAGGCGCGGAGGCGTGCGGCCACCGTGAGCAACGTGCTCCGCAAGCTGGCGACCATCCTGATATCGGCCATCGCCATCCTCGCCATTTTCAATACGCTGGGCATTTCGATCCTGCCGTTCCTGGCGACCGCCGGAGTCGCCGGTATCGCCATCGCTTTCGGCGCGCAGAGCCTGGTCAAGGATTTCTTCCGCGGGTTCTTCCTGCTGGCGGAGAACCAGATCAGGCAGGGGGACGTGGTCGAGATCGCCGGAAAGAGCGGCCTGGTCGAGGACCTCACGCTGCGTTACGTGCAGCTGCGCGACTACGAGGGCAACGTGCACTACGTGCCCAAGCGCCCGTGCTGGAAATCATGCGCGAAACCGCCCGACAGCTTCGTGCGCACGCGAACTTCGAGGACAGGATCCTGGAAGATCTCGAGATCGCCGGCGTGGACTCATGGAACGAACGTGGAATCACGCTGCGGGCGCGCATCAAGGTTCGTGCGCTGGAACAATCCGGCGTGCGCCGCGAATACCTCATGCGCCTCAAGCACGCCTTCGATCAGGCTGGCATCCAGCAGCCGCGGTCGACAATGACGATCATCGGTGCGCGCCCCGACTCGATGGCGCCCGGCACATCCACCGCGCCAGAAGGCCCACCAGCCTGATCTGAAAAAGCCCCGGCTTGAATAGCCCTGGCCTGACAAGCCCCTGGCCTTAAAAACCAAGGGGCGCCTCCATTCCTGGAAGCGCCCCTCGGTCAGGTCGCGCCGGAGCAGGCCGAAGCCTGCGCTGATTCAATGAGCCGTCGCGGCGGCACTCTGGGTAGCGGGGCCCGAACGGCTGGCGCCGCCTTCGCTCTCCCAACGTTCCTTTTCCAGTCGCTCGTTGAGCCGGGTGCGTTCTTCCGCGTCGCGGCGCTGCACGCGCGCGGCCATGTACGACGCCACGAGGACGGCGATGCCCGCAATACCCAGTAGTTTGATGATCCTCATGGTCAGCATGTTCGTATCCGTGCTGGTCATTTCTGCAATCTCCTGAGTTCCGCAAGGTGATGTTGAAAGAGCGGGAGCGTGTCGCGCGCGTACTGGCGCAGCTCCGGATCCTCGCCGCCCTGCGCCTGGGCGCTGTACAGCGCCACTGCGCGCTCGTGCGCGAGGATGGTGTCGTCCGTCCAATTGGCGTCGAAGTCCGCGCTGGCGGTCCCGGCCGGCGGCGCGTCGCGCAACTGCAATGCCGGCAGTGGCCATCGCTTCCCTTCCGCGATCTTCGCCATGCGTGTATTCGCGTCGGTGTGATCCTTGATCAGCGCTTCGGCAACACGTTTCAACTCGGGGTCATTGAGTTGGGTCAACGCGGCGCGCGCGGTAACCAGTTCCTTGCGCCCGTTCTCGGTGGCGCGCGCAAGAAAGGAAATATCATCGACAGGCTTGCCGATGTCGCCGCCACCGGTGAGGGCACCGGCGTCGATGATGCTCATGTCCGTGGCCGGGATTTCGGCGGCCACCAATGGCACCAGTGAGGCGGACCCGGCGGAAAGATTTTCGGCCAACGGCAGCGAAACCGGCACCAGCCCCTGGTCGGGCAGTGGCTGCGCGGGACCCGTGGCCACCAGCGAGACGGACCAAGCAGGCGCGGCCGCGAAAGCAGCTACCGCCATGGAACCTGTCACCAGCCATCCTCTCATGCGTTTCATCTCGTCTCTCCTCGAAACATCCGCCCGGCGAAAGTAGTTAGCCTTCGCCGGGCGGAATCACGCGAACGCGGCAATTCGCTTGGTCTCGCAGGTGGGCATCACCCTGCCGCATTCACATGTCTTCAACGTCAGCCCGTGGGCGTAGCCGGGGCCGGCTCCGCCGAGCCCGAGCGCTTGGCCGCATCCAGGGTGGCCTGGGCCTGCGCTTTCGCGGACTCGTAGGTGGCGTCAGCCTGATCCTTGCAAGCCTGTTGAGCATCGCTCGACATCGTCTCGCACTTTTCCTTGGCTACCTTGCGGGCGCCATCGGCTTGCGCAACAGCCACGTCGTATTCGGCGGCGGCACGATCTTCCATGCCCTCCGTCGCGACGCCGGCGGCTTCGCGGCGCTCCTCGGCCACGTTCTCCTGCGCGTCCTGCCGTTCCTCGGCCACGTCCTGCGCGGTTTCCTGCGCGGATTCACGCTTGTTGCAGCCGGCGAGCGCGCAAAGGCTCACCGCTGCGGCCGTCGCCAGAGTCCAGCTGCTTAATTTCGTCATCATTTCTCTCCTGAAAGGGCCTGTGGGGTCGAGCGGAATCCTGCGCTGACGCCCGGTGCCGCGCCCGCAGAAAGGGTGTGCAGGCAGCGTCAGACGTCGCCGACCTTGCGCTGGTTTTTTCCTCATGCGACGCATATTTGCGACATCGCAATCATCCGGTGTCAGTGCGCTCTCACACCCATCGGTGCGCACGCGATACAGCGCGCATGGAGTGAACTGACAGGTGTCGTGACGGCCGGGTCTTAAGGTGACCGGACCCTGAAACCCGAGCCTGAGGAGGGCCCAATGTCAGCACAGAGCAAGCCATTCGAAAACGGTGCACGCACCGTCGACTCCACCGTGACGGAGATCAACCGCATCGTCGGCCAAGCCGAAGAACTACTGAAGACACTCGGGGAAGAGGGTGGCGCTGCCGCCGAAGCCGTGCGTCAACGCGTGGTCCGCACGGCGCACCAGGCGCGGGCGCGTCTGGCGGATGCCAGCCACAGGGTCAGGGGCGCCGCCAACGAGGCCGCTGGCGTCACCGACCGCTACGTGCACGAGAACCCCTGGAAGTCGATTGCCTACGGCGCAGCTGCCGGTGCGGCCGTGGCGCTGATCGCCACTCTTCTCATCCATCGTGACGAGTAAGTAGATAGTCATGCTGGCCACGCTCTCACTGGTACTGTTGCTGGCGGAAGAGCCGACGACATCCCTGCCGCGGCATGCGGATCCGCCTGCCGCGGACACACCGTCGCCGGAGCAGCGCCGGCCGACGGATCCGTTGTACGACAAGCCGATCGGTGCCACCGATGACGGCGCATTCGTGCTCACGGCCATCGAGAGCGTGCGCCAGGGCGTGATCGATTCGCGCGCGGCCGAGGCGGGTTTGCCCACGCCGGAGCTGCGCGCCGCAGCCGCGAAAATCGGCCACCAGCAGCAGATGACCCTGGACAAGCTGGAATCGCTCGCCAAGGCGAAGGGCTGGCGGCTGCCTGAGGGCAACCCGGTGCGCACCAGTACCGTGCCGGTGTCCAGCGCTTCGCGTACCAGCGCGGACTTCATCATCAACCAGATCGCGTACCACGAAAGCACGTTGGATCAGTTCCGCGCGCAGATCGGTGGCAAGGGCGGTGACGGCGACCTGCGGCGCGCGCTGCGCGATGCACTGCCCGGCTACCAACAGAACCTGGAAATGCTGCTCGGTTTGAAGCTCTGAAAAACGTGTCGGACGGCGCCCCATCGCCGGTGTCAGTCATTCCTCTCACTGAAGTCATTTTCCATTGCTGCTCGTCGCGGCGTCCGACGGCGTGATGGTTCGCGATACGCGAGGCTAGCGCCCCAATGAGAACCGATTACGCGCCTCGCTCGGCGCCTCACATGGTAACCACCTCCGGCGGCTGGCTGGCGCGACGGTGGTACTACACGCCCAAGTCCAGGCGCGCATACAGCGTGCGCCAGGTAGCTCCCGGTGATCGCAGGTTGCTGGCGGAGTTCGCGCTTTCACTGGGACAGTCGACCACCGACCGCGACCTCTCCTCGGTGCGCGAGCTCTCCGATCTGCTCTTCGATCGTGTGCTCGCCAGCGGTGCGGACATGTCCGTGGGATTTGCCGCCCTGGAAGGCACCGCCGCCGGTGACCGCGTGATCGGAGTCACTGCCTATGCGCCGAGCGGGCGTGACGAGGCCACTTTCAACATTGCAGTGACCCCTTCGTTCCGCGACGAGCAGGTGGGCCGCACCCTCCTGACCACACTGATCCGCCATGCCAAGCGCGTCGGCATCCGCCGCCTGAGCGGCGAGATGTCCTGGTCGAACCGGCCGATGCAGATGCTCGCGCAAGCCACCGGCTTCACGGTCGAGGCGGTTTCCGGTGATCGCAGCCGCCGCAGCCTGGCGTTGACGCTCAAGTGAATTAACTGACCCGGGAGGTTGAGTGTCCGAATCCGTATCCGAAACCGCGTTGCAGGGCGGGGCGCCATCGCCTGATCGCGCGCTCGCGCGCGATTCCGAGCGAGCCGTCGCACGTACCGCGCGGCGAGTTCTCATCATCGTGGAGAACCTGCCGTTGCCCTTCGACCGCCGCGTGTGGCAGGAATCGCGCACGCTGGCCGCGGCCGGCTATCTGGTGTCCATCATCTGCCCGAAGGCGCCGGGATACGAGAAGAGTTTCGAGGAAATCGACGGGATTCATATCCATCGGCATTGGCTGCCGGCCGAGGCCGATGGCGCGCTGGGGTATGCGTACGAATACAGCGTCGCGCTTCTCATGGAATTCTGGCTGTCGCTGAAGATCGCCTTCGGCCGCGGTTTCGACGTGCTTCAGGCCTGCAATCCCCCCGACACCATCTTCCTGATCGGCGGCTTCTACAAGCTGTTCGGCAAGAAGTTCGTGTTCGATCACCACGACATCAATCCCGAGCTCTACGAAGCCAAGTTCGGCAAGAAGGGCTGGGGGCGCAAACTGCTGGTGTTCCTCGAGCGGTTGAGCTTCCGCACGGCGGACATGGTGATCTCGACCAATGAATCCTACCGGCGCATCGCGGTCGACCGCGGAGGCAAGGATCCCCGCGACGTATTCGTCGTGCGCTCCGGACCCGACCTCACACGCATCAAGCGGGTGCCGCCGAATCCGGCCCTCAAGAAGGGTCGCCGGTATCTCGTTGGTTACGTGGGCGTCATGGGCAAGCAGGAAGGTATCGATCTGCTGCTGCAGGCCGTGCAACTCATCGTCAAGCATCTTGGCCGCACCGACATCCACTTCGGCCTCGTGGGCGGCGGTACCGAACTACCTGCCATGCGCGAGCTGGCGAAGAAACTGGACGTCGCCGAGTACGTCACCTTCACCGGCCGCGCGCCCGATGCCGAGCTGCTCGAGATGCTGAACACGGCGGACATCTGCGTGAATCCGGATCGTGCCAACGACATGAATGACCGCTCCACGATGAACAAGATCATGGAGTACATGGCGCTCGGGAAGCCGGTGGTGCAATTCGATCTGACTGAAGGACGCGTGTCGGCGGGCGACGCGTCCTGGTACGCGCGTCCCAACGACGTCGCCGATCTGGCCCAGAAGATGGTTGCGCTGCTCGGTGACGAGAACCAGCGCATCCACATGGGCGCCATCGGCCGCGAACGGGTGGAACACGCCTTGTCGTGGCAACACGAGGCGCCACGATTGCTCGCTGCATACGACAACCTCCTTGGAGAACGAACATGAAGAAGTTTCTGCTGGCCTGCTGCGTCGTGCTGGCGTTGGCATGGGCAACAGGGGCCATGGCGCAGGATGCCAACTACACGGTCAAACCTGGCGACATGCTTTCGATCAGCGTCTGGAAGGAACCGGACCTGCAACGTCCCGCGCTGGTGCGCCCCGACGGATCGTTCTCGTTCCCGCTGGTGGGCGAGGTCGATGCGAAGGGCAAGACCGTGGCCGACCTCAACAAGCTCATGACACAGCGGCTGACCAAGTACATCTCCGATCCCGTGGTCACCGTGTCGGTGCAGGAGATCAAAGGAAACAAGGTGTACGTCATCGGCCAGGTGAACCGCCCCGGTGAATTCATCATGAACCCCACCGTGGACGTGATGCAGGCGCTGTCGATGGCCGGCGGCACCACGCCATTCGCTTCGCTGGGCGACATCGTCGTCCTGCGCCGCAACGACGGCGGCAAGCAGTCGATTCCGTTCCGCTACAACGACGTCGTCAAAGGTCGTCGCACGGACCAGAACATCGACCTGCAGGCCGGCGACGTGGTGGTCGTGCCGTGAAAAGGCATGTCGTGATTCCTGCACTCAAGTCCGGCGCGATCGCCGGCGCGATTGCGACAGGCGTGGTCGGCGCATTGGGCACCGCGCCCGCGCTGGCCGCCGACTGGGAGTTGAACCCGCGCATCGAGGCGGGGTACCTCTACGATGACAACTACCGACTGGACGTGGAAGGTAATGAAACGAGCGTTACCGGGCCGATGCTGGATGCGCAGATGGAATGGCGGGCGCTCACCCCGACCAGCGATTTCAGCCTCACCCCTCGCGTGCGCGCCACCTATTTCTCGGACGCGAGCGAGCTCGACTCGGTGGATTACTTCGCCGGCCTGAACTGGCTGAACCGAGGCGAGCGTGTCACCACCCGTGTCACTGGTCAGTTCTCGGAGATCGACGTCGTCAGCAGCCTGCAGGCGGACCTGGATCCGGGCGGCGAGCTCGGTGAGCCGGGTGTCGGCGACGCGGGCCGAGTGCTGGTGGACAACCGGCGCCAGCTGATGTCCCTGCGGCCGACGTTCATGTTCGATGTTTCGCAGCGTCGCGAGATACAGCTCAGCGGCAGTTATACCGACGTGAGCTTCGATGAACAGGTCACCACCTCCCAGGTCGACTACAACATGGCCGATCTGGCGCTGGGCCTGTTGACGCGTGTCAACGAGCGCAGCAACTTCATCGCGCGAGCGCGAGGCACACGCTACGACATCGAGAACCGGCCCGAGCCCACCAACGGCTACGGCGCCGAGCTGGAGTGGAATCGCACCACCGCGGCGGAAACTCGCAGCTATTTTCGCCTGGGCGCCGAGAACGTTGAACTGCTCGACGGCGATTCGGACATTGCCTGGCTCGCCGGAGTGGGCGTGAACATGCTCATGGGCCGCAACGAACTGTTCCTCGACCTGTCGCGCAATGTGAACCCTTCCGCCGCGGGCGTGCTGGTCAATCGTGATCAATTGAGAGTGCGCTGGACGCATGCCTACACGCCGCGCCTGAACCTGGTGGCCGGCTTGCGCGCCACGCGCGACGAGGACGTGGAAACGGATGCGTTCGCCACCTTCGCCGAGCGGACCTACGCGGGCGCGGACCTCGGCCTCGAGTGGCGCTGGCAAGAAGAGTTCTCGCTGCGGGTCGCTTACGACTACGCCTTGCTCGACTACAAGGATTCCCCGACCGAAGCCAAATCCACTGGCGCCATGGTTTCGGTCACCTATGAACCCCTGCAACGACGTCGCTGAAGGAAAGAAAGACAATGGACTCTGATTCCAACGCGGAATTTTCCGGCTACCTCCATGCCATCGCGCGCCGCAAGGCGTTGTTGTTCGGCGTGGCCATTCCCATTGCCGTTCTGGCCATCCTGCTGGCACTCGCGCTGCCCGACCTGTACACCTCGTCGGCGCTGGTGGAGATCGACGAGCCGTCGAGCGCGCAAGCGATGGCGGAAACTTCGGGTGGCGAAAGCTACGCCGACCAGTACGTCACCAACCTGAAGGGCATCGTGCTGACCGACGCCAACCTGCGCCAGATGTCGCAGGAGCATGACCTGTATCCGGACATGGCGGATGACGAGACCGCCATGATGAAGCGCTTGCGGCGCGACATCAGCGTGAGCATCGTCACCACGCCCATTCTCGATCCGCGCACGGGCCGCGAGCGCGAGGTCGTGGACGCCTTCACGCTGTCGTTCGACCACCGGGTACCCGCCAAGGCTCAGGCCGGCGCGCAATGGCTGGTGGGTGCGTTTCTCGCGGAACACCGGCGGCAGCGCCAGGGACGTGCCTCGGGCGCGGCGCAGTTCTATGCGAAGGAAGCCGAACGCCTGCGCACTCACGTGGCGAATCTCGAGGCCAAGCTCGCGGACTTCAAGAACAAGCACTATGGCCAGCTGCCCGAGCTGACTGAAGTGAACATGTCGATGATGGATCGCGCCGAGAGCCAGCTGGCGCAGAACGAGACGCAGATGCGCAGCCTTCGCCAGGAGCGGGTGTTCCTCGCCGCGCAGCTCGAACAGGCGCGCGCGCAGGGCCCCCAGGCCGGCACGTTGCGCCAGCTCGAGGACCAGTACGCGCGCATGAGCTCGAGTTACGACGAAAGCCATCCCGACATGATCGCGATGCGCCGGCAGATCGACAGCCTCAAGTACGGCACCAGCGCCTCCGCCGGCAGCAGCCTGCGCTCGCAGCTCACGGCCAAGCGCCAGACGCTGGCCGAGGCTCGTCAGCGCTACGGCGCCGAGCACCCCGACATCAAGCGGCTGGAACGCGACATCGGCACGCTCGAGACGCGTATCAAGAATGGCGAACGTGGCGACGTGGAGATGTCCGATGGCACGCCCATGGGCATGCAACTGCGCGCGCAGATCAATGCCGTCGACAGCCAGCTGGGCTCCCTGGCAGCGCAGAACGCGCAGCTGCGCGCCAAGATGGCGAGCATCGAAAGCAATGTCACCGCCACGCCGCAGGTGGAGCGTGAATACGGCAACCTCACGCGTGACCTGACCATCTCGCGCGAGAAGTACGAGCAGTTGCTGAACCGCCAGATGGACGCCGAGGTCAGCGAATCCGCCATTGTCGGCGGCCGCTCGGACGAGTTCCGTCTCGTCCAGGCGCCGATGATGCCCGCGGCGCCGTCGAAGCCCGAGCGCCTGGCCATCCTGTTCATCGGCCTGGTGGCCGCGGTGGTGCTGGCGCTCACCGTGACCGTGGCCGCCGAGGCGCTGGATCCCAAGGTGCGCGGCGCACGTGACATCCGCGAACTCCTGCAGGTGTCCCCGCTGGTCGCGATTCCCGCCATCCGCAACTCCCGTTCGCGCCGTCGTAGCGCCTGGCGCTTCGCGACGGCCACGGCCAGTGGCGTCATAGGCGTGTGGATCGCCTTCACCTTCATCAAGAACTACCTGTGAGCGAGAAACCAATGAGCACCACCATGGATGAAGCCCTGCGTCGCGGCTATGCCGAACGCGGAACCGAGCGTCCCAATTCGATCGAGTCCATGAATCTGCAGCGGCAGCGCATGCGGCGCGCGGCCGCACAGCCGGCCGAGCTGCAGCAGGCCCGTCGCTTCCGCTCGGCCAGCGTCGACGCCCGCGCGATGGAGCGGCAGTGCATCCTGCCGGCGGTCTCCGATGTGTCCGCGCTGCGCGCATTCAAGATCCTGCGCACCCGCGTGCTCCGCCGCATGGACATGCACAAGTGGAACTCCATCGCCGTCTCGGGCATGTCCCAGGGCGAGGGCAAGACCATGACGGCCATCAACCTCGCGTTGGCCCTGTCACAGGACGTGAACACCTGGGTGTTCCTGGTCGATCTCGACCTGCAGCGTCCGCAGATCGCCAACTACCTGGGCATGAGCTTCGAGAAGGGACTGTCCGACTACCTGCTTGGCAAAGCCGAACTGGACGAAATCGTCTACAACCTGCAGTCGGAACGCCTGGGCGTGATTCCCAACGCGCGCGCCTTCCAGCATTCCTCGGAATTCCTCAACAGCCCGCGCATGGGTGAATTCACGGCGGCCCTGGAGCGCGAGATGCCGCGCCGCATCGTGATATTCGACATGCCGCCTTTGCTGGCTTCGGACGACGTGCTGGCTTTCGCGCCGCAGTTCGATTCATTGCTGCTGGTTGTCTCCGAAGGCAAGAGTGGTCGTGCGATGTTGCGCGGCGCTAAGGAGGTGCTCAGCGAGATGAACCTGCTGGGTGTTGCGCTCAACCGCTCGAAGGAACGCAACGAAAGTGCTTACTACTAAAGAGCAGGCGGAGTTGATGGCTACCGTGCCGTTCAGCAGCGCCTGCGGTGTCGCTGGCCTGCCTGGCGCGCGACGGGCATCAGGTCATCGGTGTCGACATCGACCCGGTAAAGCTCGATCTGATCCGTTCGCGCAAGTCCCCCATCCTCGAGGAAGGCATCCAGGAACTGATGCGCGACGTGGTGGAGTCGGGGCGGGTAACCGTGACCCATGACGCGGCGCAGGCGCTGCGCGACACGGAGCTGTCGTTCGTCTGTGTGGGTACGCCCTCGGCGGCCAATGGCAGCCAGGACCTCAACGCCATCCTGCGTCTGGCCGAGCAGCTTGGCGAGGCCCTGCGGACCAAGCCCGGCTTTCACACCTTCGTGATCCGCTCCACCGTTCAGCCGGGGACGGTGGAAGAGAAGATAGAGCCCATCCTCGAGCGCGCCAGCGGGAAGAAATCCGGTGCCGACTTCGGCCTGTGCTTCCAGCCGGAATTCCTGCGTGAGGGCTCGTCGATCCGCGACTACGACCATCCGCCGTACACCATCGTGGGTGGCAACTGCGAAGCGGCGGTCAATGCGGTGCGCGAAGTATTCCAGCACCTCGATGCCAAGTTCCTGGTGACCAATATCCGCGTGGCCGAGGCACTCAAGATGAGCTGCAATGCCTTCCACGCTCTCAAGATCACCTTCGCCAACGAGATTGGCCGCGTGTCGCAGGCGTTGGGCATCGATTCGCATGAAGTGATGCGACTGGTCTGCGCCGACCAGCGCCTCAACATCTCCCCGGCCTATCTGAAGCCCGGTTTCGCTTTCGGAGGATCCTGCCTGCCGAAGGATCTGCGCGCCCTGACCAACATCGCGAAGCAGCACGATCTGTCGTTGCCCATGCTCTCGAGCCTGCTCGACAGCAACCGCGTGCACATCGATCACGCCGTCGAAAAGATACTGAAACTCGGACGGCCGCGCGTCGGCATGCTGGGCCTGTCGTTCAAGACCGGCACCGATGACCTGCGTGAGTCGCCGCTGGTGCTGGTGGCGAAGCGGTTGATAGGCGAGGGCTGCGAGTTGCGCATCTTCGACCCGGAAGTTCAGCTGTCGAGGTTGTTAGGGGCGAATCGCAGCTACATCGACGCGCACATTCCGCACCTGAAGTCGCTGATGTGCCCGAGCATGGCCGAGATGCTGGACCCCTCGGAAGTCATCTTGGTGGGGCTCCAGCAGGGGGCGCTCAACGACGCGCTGCAGGCCCGCGTGCGGCCCGATCACTACCTCATCGACCTGGTGAACCTGCCCAACCGTGATCTGCTCCGATGCCGCTATGAAGGCATTTGCTGGTAGCCGGACAGTGGAACAAGGCCGGCGGCCCAGCCGCCGGCGGCCGGTGCCACTTCACGGAATTCGATCGTCGGGGTGTCTCTTACAGGCGTCTAAGCGCTTGAATGCACTCCGTTGTCGCCCTTCGGCGACGTAGGAGCTGTCGGGCAGTTTTCGCCCAATGCGTTGAAACAGCTACCCCTGGAATCCAAGACTTGCCCGCCCCCACTGGGATGGGACAGAGGATTCCGACAGATGTCTCGACTCTCGAAAATCGTCATCGGCGTGCTGTTACCGGCCGCGGCCATCGGCCTGTTCCACGGTTGCGGCGGAAGCGCTCCCTCGGAGTCGGCGCAGACTGAAACGCCCGACACGCTTCCGGCGCCAACCCCGCCGGCCGCGAATCATGCGCCCACCATCAAGGCCGTGGGTGATGGTTATGCCCGCGTCGGCGAGACCTTTTCCCTGGATCCCGCCGCGGTCGACGCCGACGGCGATGCGCTGCGCTTCAGCGCGACCAATCTTCCGCTCTGGGCCAGCATCGATCCGCAGACCGGTCGCATCACCGGTACGCCGGGGCCCGGCGACCTGGGCGTGCACGAACTCATCACCATTGTCGTTGCCGACAACAGCCGCCGCGCCGAGACCGCGCCTTTCATGATCACCGTCGTCGGCGACGCCAATACCGGTGTTGCGACGCTGCGCTGGGAGGCGCCGCCTTCCAAACTCGACGGCTCGCCTCTGGACGACCTCGCGGGCTACCGCATCCTCTACGGCCGCACTGCCGATGACCTCGACCAGAGCGTGCTGATCAATGACCCGGCCATCACGTCGTACGAGTTCACCGATCTCGCCAAGGGGATCTGGTACTTCGCCGTGGTCGCCGTCAATTCCGGCGGACTCGAGGGGCCGCCGACCGTCATTTCAACCAAGTCCATCTGAAGTCTGCTCGCCAAACAGCGATCTTCCGACAACGGGTGAAGTGATTTTCCCAGAGGTCACCGTATTGGAGCTTGCTAGTTTCCGCCAAGCCGTGAAACCCGCCACCCTGTTAGCCGCAATGTCACTGTTGGGCGCGAGCGTCGCCCATGCTCTGCCGGTCATACCAGGAGCCGCGGGTTACGGTATCGAGACCAGGGCGGGGCGGGGAGGCGAGGTCTACAAAGTGACGAACGTCAACGCCAGCGGCTCGGGCTCGCTCAAGGCCTGCATCGACGCCAGCGGCCCGCGCACCTGCGTGTTCGAAGTTTCCGGCTCGATCCGCATCACTTCGGATCTCATCATCCGCAACGGCAATCTGCACATCGCCGGCCAGACCGCGCCCAGCCCGGGCATCATGATCCGAGGCGCGGCCATCAAGATCACCGCGTCGGATGTCGTGATCCAGCACCTGCGCGTACGCGCGGGCGATGACCTCAATGGTCCGGACCTGACGAACCGGGACGCGCTCAAGATCGAAGGCATCGCTTCCAAACCGGTGAAGAATGTCGTCATCGATCACTGCTCGTTCAGCTGGGCCACCGACGAGATCGCCAGCGCCTGGGGTCCGCACGACAACATCACCTTCTCCAACAACATCTTCTCCGAGCCTTTGCACGACTCCGGTCACCAGGCCTACAGCGGCTCGGGCACGATGAAACATGGGTACGGAGTCCTGTTCGGCACCTCGCCGGGCAGCAGTATCACCATGACTGGCAACCTCATGGCGCACCAGGTGGAACGCAATCCGCTGTCGCGCGCTGCGGAGCTCGTGTTCGTCAACAACGTGGTTTACAACCGTGCCGTGCGGGCGATCGACATGCAGGCCGAAGGCGGCCGGACCAGCCGCAACTCGGTGGTGGGTAACGTGTTCATCGAAGGCCCGAGTCTCGAACCCAACATGTCCCGGCCCATCTACCTGCGCACCAGTGGTTCTCTGCGCCTGGGCGCGGGCAGCCGGGCCTACATGCATGACAACTCATCGTCGGACTTCGGCACTGTGCTCAAGAACCTGATGTGGCTGACCGGCGGTGACACGCTCTCGGGCCTGATCACCAGCTCTGCTCCGGTCTGGAACAGCGGACTGGTGGCCCGCAAGGTTGCCGGCAATGCCGTGTACGACCTCGTCCTGCTCAATGCCGGTGCGCGCCCCCAGGATCGAGACGTCGTCGACAAGCGCATCGTCAGCGAAGTACGGCAGCGCAAAGGGCAGATCATCAATTGCGTGTCGGGCAACGGCACCCCCCGTTGCCAGAAGAACGGCGGCGGATGGCCCTCGTTCGAACAGAACCGCCGCGTGCTCTCACTGCCGTCGAACCACGCCGCCATCGCATCGAATGGCTACAGCAATCTCGAGAACTGGCTGCACTCCCACGACAGGACGGTGTCAGGCGTGGCGGTAACGTTGACCCCGACATCGCCCGCTTCCCTGTCAGTGCAATGATGACGTGATGCCCGTGCAATCGCCCACCGTGTAATCGTCGGGCGATAGGGGGCAAGGAACATGGCTGGCGTCGGAAGACGCCGGCCTTTTTCTATTCTGTCAGTCATCGAAAGGGAGGCAATCCAGTTTGAGCTTCGAGTATCAGCACCAACTCACGCAACCCATCGTGCTCAAGCGCGGGACCTCGCTGCTCGCGCCGGTACTCCTGTGGTTGATGGACGCTCTGCCAGCGGTGCTGGCGGGCGGGATGTTCTACCCGCTCACTCGCATGTATAACGTCGAGTTCGACAAACCCTTCCTGGTGTTGTCCATCCTTGCCGCGGCGCTGACGCTCGCATTCCTGAAGCCCGGCAACTCGAGCTCCCAGATCATCTCCGGACGGCTGGAGCTGGCGACTAATCTTCTGCTTCGCTGGGCGGTGCTGGTCGCCGCGCTGCTGGCGATGGGATACGTCACCAAGTTCTCTGAGGATTTCTCGCGGCGCGTGGTGGTCACCTGGGTGCTGGTCACGCCGGTGCTGCTGGTGATCCTGTCGCTGGTGCTGCAGGGAGTCGCACGCGCGTTGCTGCGCGACGCCGCCCAGGCACGCCGCGCCGTCATCGTCGGATGCACGCCGGCCAGCATGGAAATGCAACGTCGGCTGTCGAAACACGGCGAGCTCGGACTCTCCGTGGCGGGCTTCTTCGACGATCGTGGCAGCGACCGGCTGGGCTGCGCGAAATACGCGCAATTGCTGGGACGCTTTTCCGACGTGGCTTCGTTCGTCAACCGCCGGAACATCGACGTGATCTTCATTGCGGTGTCGCCGGGGCAGGTGACCCGCGTGCGCGAGATGGTGAACGAGCTGGGCGACACCACGGCGTCCATCTACTACGTCCCGGACGTCTCGGGCTTCGACGTGTTGCAGCAGCGCGCCAGCGACATCCTCGGCATGCCCGTGGTGGCGATGTGCGAGACGCCGTTCCATGGCTATCGCGGATTGGTCAAGCGCCTGATGGACGTGACGGTGGCGCTGCTGGCGTTGATCTTGCTCTCGCCATTGCTGATCGGAATCGCCTATGCCGTGAAACGCGGCTCACCCGGTCCGGTGTTGTTCCGCCAGCGACGTTACGGCCTCGATGGCCGCGAGATCATGGTCTACAAGTTCCGCACCATGACGGTGACTGAGAACGGCGACAGGGTCACCCAGGCCTCGCGCAACGACACGCGCGTGACGCCCGTCGGCAGGCATCTGCGGCGCTGGTCGCTCGACGAACTGCCGCAGCTGATCAACGTATTGCAAGGCACTATGAGCGTCGTAGGACCTCGCCCACATGCTGTCGCTCACAACGAGGAGTACCGCAAGCTCATCAAACGGTACATGGTGCGCCACAAGGTTCTCCCGGGAATTACAGGACTTGCGCAGGTGCGCGGCTGCCGTGGTGAAACCGCCAAGGTTGAAGAAATGGAAGCGCGCGTGTTGTACGACCTGGAATACATGCGTCGGTGGTCACCGATGCTGGATCTGGAAATCATGCTCGCCACCGCGGTCGCGGTGGTGCGCACTGACCGTGCGTATTGACCGGCGCGCAGTGATGGAGAGTGAACAGGCCTGACTCATGCCGACAATCCTCGCCACCGCGGCGCTGTTCCTGCTCGCCACCGACGCGCTGAATATCGACCTCAGCCTGCTTCCCGGGCTATCTGCAAAGAACCTGCTGATCTACCTCATCGCCGTCCTGCTGGGGCTGCGCATGGTGATGAGCCGCGAATCCATCATGTCCGCCGGCCAGCTGCAGGCGGCGTTCATCGTGCAGATCGCCTACGCCATCATCACGTTGCTGGTCGGCACGCTGATCATCGGGTACCCGCGTTACGAGCTGGTGGACAGCTTCATCAAGCTCAAGGCCACGCTGATCGACCAGTACATCTTCTTCCTGGTGTTCCTGTTCGGCGTGCGCACGCCCACGGACTCCATCAGGGTCATCAAGGGCCTGATGCTGGGCGCGTTCGCCGCCAATGCGGTGACCATCCTCGACGCCATGGGCGTGATCGACCTGGGGTTGCGCATCCGTGCCGACGGGCGCACGGGTGGCGCCATCGGCGAGTCGAACCAGTATGCGGTCTTCATTCTGATGTTCCTGCCGGCCACCATTGCCCTGGCCGTGGCCGCGCGCGGTGCGCAGCGGCTTTTCTGGCTGGCGGCAGCGTTTGTGGGTGCATTCGCCCTGGTGACCACCGCGTCGCGCGGCGGCTTCGTGGGTCTGGCGATGACCTGCGCGGTCGGCGCCTATCTATATCGACACCTGATTTCGTACAACCGGGTCGCGGGGTGGGCGCTGGGCACACTGGTGGTGCTCGTCGTGGTAGTGGCGCTGTCACCGTATGGCGGTCTGCTGGCGGAACGCATGATCGGTCAGACCACGTCCTATGACGCTTTCGACGCCTCGTCGGGACGCAACGAAATCTGGGTCGACCTGTTCAAGACCATGTTCGCCAGCCCGATCACCTTCGTCACCGGTTTCGGCTGGGACGTCTACTGGTCCATGCCATTCCTGTTCTCGCCCCACAATCACTACTTCGCACGCATGCGCCGCCGCCGTACCGGGGCCAGCTCATCGCATTCGTGCTCGCCACCGTCGGTGTTTGCACAGCGGTGTTCTTCGTCGACCTCTACAAACCTTTCAACTATTTCTGGATGTATGGCGGTGTGGTGATGCGACTGGTGATCTGCATGAGAGAGCAACCGGCGATGGCGGCCGAGAAAGCGGTCGTTCACGAGCCGGAGACGCGGCGTGATTCCTATGGCTGGGCCCAGCCCGCACAATCCGGAGGTAGCCGCACTTGAGCGCGCGCAAGATCTGCATCGTCGGTCTCGATTCGTACGGCATGTTGTCGGGCGAAGGCCATGACTCGAAGGAAGGGGGCCGTTACATAGGTGGTGAAGCCATCCAGCACGTGTTGCTGGCGCGCGCCTGGCGCGATCTCGGCCATGACGTCTCGATGGTCGTGCACGACGACGGGCAGGGTGCCCGCCGTCAGCACCAGGGCATCACCGCCATTGCCGCGCAGTCACGGCACGGTGGCATTCCGGGTCTGCGCTTCTTCTATCCGCGCGCGACGAAACTGATGTCCGCGCTCATGGCCGCGGACGCGGACATCTACTATCAGTCGCCAGCGGGTTCGTACACCGGCTTCACGGCGTGGTTCGCGCGATCCATGGGCCGGCAGTTCATCTTCCGCGTTGCCTCGGACAGCGACTGTGAAGTCGAGCATGGCCGCCTGCAGTTCTGGCGCGATCGCAAGCTGTACAACTTCGGGCTGCACCGGGCGAACCTCATTGCCGCGCAGACCGACCACCAGGCGCGGATGCTGCGCGAGAACCACGGCCTCGAAAGCCACGTCATCAACATGATGGTGGAGGCGCCGCGTTCCTTCCCGGACACCGGCAGTGGACACGCGGCCAAGGACATCGACGTGCTCTGGGTCAGCAACTTCCGGTCGCTGAAACGCCCGGAGCTCGTGCTGGAACTCGCGCGCCAGCTGCCGGACGTGAAGTTCACGCTGGCCGGCGGCCCCATGCCCAATGGCCAGACCTACTTCGATGACATGCGCGCCGCGGCCGCGCGGCTGCCCAACGTGACCATGCTGGGAGCGGTGCGCTATCGCGACAGCGGCGCCTTGTTCGATCGCGCGAAGATCTTTCTCAACACCTCGTCGATCGAGGGTTTCCCCAATACATTCCTGCAGGCCTGGATCCGCGGTGTCCCCGTGGTGACTTTCTTCGACCCCGATGGATTGGTGCAGCGCCTGTCCCTGGGGCGCGTGGCCAATACCCTGGACGACATGCGCGAGGCCATCCGCGGCCTGCTCGAAATGGATGTGGACCGCCACCTGTTGGGTCGCCGTGCACGTGACTTCGCCAGCCGCGAATTCACCACTGCGGTCGCCGCGCGTTACCTCGAACTACTGGATCGGAATGCACCGCCGGTACGTCTCGGGTCCGCTGAACAAACCCAGGGAGCCCAGCTGCCATGACGCCCTCTCTCGTGAATGCGCCGATCGAAGGATCGATGGAGCTGACGCCGGCCAATGAGGATGCCGTGGCGACGCCGCGCGGTGATGTCCTGTTCGTGCTGGCTTGCCTCGCGGTGGGTGGCTCGGAGCGCAAGATCGCCCGCATGGCCAACCGCCTCAAGGATGACGGCCTGTCGGTGAGCCTTGCATGCCTGAATGGTCCGTACACGCTCGAGTCCGGCCTGCGCCGCGATCTTCCCGTGCACAAGCTCGAACGCCGCGGCAAGTTTTCGCTGGGCACGGTCTGGAAGCTGCGCCGGATCATTCGCGCGGAACGTCCGGCCACCGTGGCATCCGTGAACCTGTACTCCTCGCTGTACGTGGCCTGCGCCACGTTCTTCATGCGCGACCGTCCGCGCACGGTGGCGCTCATCAATACGTCGACGTTCCGTGGCCGAACACTCATCAAGCGGCTGTACCAGTGGGTGCTGACCCGCTTCGATCACACCGTGCATGGCTCACGCGTGCAACAGGAATACTGGCTGACGGACGAAGTGGCCGAACGCAAATCCTCCGTGATCTACAACGGCGTCGACTCGTCCAGCTTCGAGCCTGTCGTGGCGTTCGAAGCCGCGAAGCGATTACGCGACAAGCTCGGCGTGAAACCCGCGTCACTGCTCATCGGCACCGTGGGTTGCATGAGGCCGGAGAAAAACCAGGAGGTGCTGCTGACCGCCCTGCGTCGACTGCGCGTCGCGCGCGTGGACGCGCACCTGGTGATCGCCGGTGATGGTCCGCTGCGCGGCCAGCTGGTGCGCCGCGCCGCGGAGCTCGAGCTCAGTGATCGCCTGCATCTCCTCGGCGAAGTCGACGATGTGCGGCCCGTGCTGGGCGCGATGGACCTCTTCGTCCTGCCGTCCGTCGCGGTGGAGTCATTCTCGAACGCCGCGCTCGAAGCCATGTCGATGGCGAAGCCCGTCATCCTTTCGGATGTCGGTGGCGCGCGCGAGATGATCGACGACGGAGTCGAAGGCTACGTGGTGTCGCGGACCGAACTGCCGGCCAGGCTGCCCGCGCTGATCGCGGCCCTGTATGCCGAGCCGCGCAAGCGCCTGCAGATGGGCCAGGCGGCGCGTGCGCGTGCCATCAGCTGCTTCTCCGTGGCCGCGATGTCGGCCGCGTATCGCGACCTCGTGGGCAACCCGGGTGCGTCGGAATGAATGCCGAGCCTGCCAGTCTCATGCGATCGGTGACCGTGCCGGCCAGCGCGCCGCGCACGACGGCGTTGGACACGCGCGTCCGTGTGCTGCAATTGGGGCCGTCGCTCAGTGTGCGTGGCGGCGTGACCGCGGTGGCCCAGCTGATCTGCGACTACCTGACGCCGTACGCGTCCATCCGGCACGTCCCGACGATGCACGAGGGTTCGCATCTGTCGCGCGCCTTCATGTTCGGCAAGGCGGTGCACACCTTGTCGCGCATCCTGGATTCGAACGAGCCCACCGTCGTCCACATTCACTTCTCGTCGCGCGGCAGCACGATTCGCAAGATGTTCCTGGCGCAACAGGTGCTCAATGCGCGTCAGCCGTTGATCATGCACGCGCATGGCGGCAGCTTCGACAGCTTTCACCGGTCATTGCCACCATTCCTGCGGCGCCTGGTCAACCGGACGATGCAGCAGGCCAACCTGGTCATCGTGTTGTCCAGCCAGTGGCGCGACTTCTACATCCGCGAGTGCGAGCTCGCGCCTTCGCAAGTGGTGGTGTTGCCCAACCCCGTCCGTGTGCCGGGGAGGATTCCGGAGCGTCGCCGTCGCAACGAAGTGCAGTTCGTGCACCTGGCGAAGCTGGCGAAACTCAAGGGCAGCTACGACCTGATCCATGCATTCCGTGCGCTGCCGGACGAACTGAGGGCACGAGCCCGGCTGGTGCTCGCCGGACATGGTGAGACCGAAGAACTGCGCCAGATGGCTGACGGTGACCCGAACATCCAGGTAATGGCGTGGATCGATACCGCCGAGCGTGACCGATTGCTGGCCGAGAGCGATGTCTTCGCATTGCCCTCGTATGTCGAAGGCCTGCCGATGGCATTGCTGGAAGCCATGGCCGCCGGATTGCCGTCCATCACCAGCCCCGTGGGCGGCATTCCGGATTGCTTCACCGACGGCGTCGAGGGGTTGATGGTGCCGCCGGGGGACATCGGGCTACTCAAGGACGCCATGGTCCGGTTGATCACCGACGAGGATCTGCGGGCTTCGGCGGGCCAGCGTGCCTACCAGCGCGCGCGCAACTACGACGTGCATGCGTATGCGCGTCGACTTTCGGATTACTACCAACGCATCGCGCCCGTGGGCGAGATGCGGTCCGAGACATGAGCGTGACGACGCACTTCGCAGGATTCATGAAGCGGCATGCACTGGGCCCCAGCCTCATCCGCCGGAATCCATTTCTGTATGGCCGCACGCGCGCGGTCGTCGAACAGGCCGAGCACATGGATCTCGCGCAGCGCCGCGCCTGGTCCGAACAACACTTGCAGCGCACATTGCGGATGGCCAGCCGAACCCGTTACGGGCGCTCGGTGGGCGGGGGCCAGGATCTCGCCAGCTGGCCCATGCTCGACAAGGAACGCCTTCGTGGAAACCTGAGTTCCTTCACCACGGGCAACACCTTGTTTTCGGCGCCGGCCGTCACGGGTGGCACCACCGGTATACCGCTTCGCCTGGTGCGCTCGATGCGCGGCGTGGTCTTCGAGCAGGCCTGTCTGGACTGGCTGATCGAGCGCCTGGGCGCGGATCCGGTGAAGGACCGTGTCGCGCTGCTGCGAGGCGACAACATCAAGGACCCCACTGACATCAAGCCGCCTCACTGGGTGTCCAACAACGGCGGCAAGTCGATGGTGTTTTCGTCCAACATGCTGGTGCGCGAAACCATCGTCGACTACGTGAAGGCGCTGCAGGAATACTCGCCGACGATGCTGTGCGCATATCCGACTTCGCTCGAGTGCCTGTGCCGCCTCATCAACGAGCACAAGCTGAAGCTGCACATTCCGTGCGTGCTCACATCGTCGGAAGTGCTCAAGAGCGAAGCCTGGCGGCTGGCCCGTGACACGCTCGGCTGCGAACTCATCGACTACTACGGTCAGGCCGAAAGGGTCGCCTTCGCCCATGCCAGCGCGCCTCGCGAATACCGTTTCATGCCCACGTACAGCCATGTCGAGCTGGTGCCGTACAAGTCGGACCAGCTCGGCGATTCGGCGCATGTCTACGAGATCGTCGGCACCACCTACTGGAATGACCTCATGCCGTTGGTTCGGTATCGCACCGGCGACCTGGTCCGGTTGCCGGACGAGTGGGGCGCCCGGGAAATCGAGGAGGTCGCGCTCGGCCTGCGTCCGTTCAATGGTGTGCTGGGACGCGAGCAGGAAATCCTCGTTTGCCCCAAGGGTGTTCGACTCACCGGCATCGACAACATCCCCCGGCGCGTGGAGAACATCCTGCGCATCCAGGTGATCCAGGAAAGCCTGGACGAAGTGTGCATCCTGGTGCTGCCCGCGCCGGGTTTCGGCGAGCGGGACGCCGCGCAGCTGCTGCAGAACGCTCGCGACAAGGTGCCGGACTCGATCCGCCTGCGCGTCGAGACCGCCCAGTGGCTGGAGCGCACGCCGCGCGGCAAGACCCCGCTGGTCATCCACCGCCAGCCCGTCCAGGAGCTCCTGCGCCTGCAGGGTGTCGAACCCGCGCTGACCCGATGATGATTTCACGCTGACCCATGCAAGAACCCGGCTGGTATCTCAAACGTCTGCAAGGAATGTCGGGCGCCGAAGTCGCACACCGCCTCGCGCGGCGCCTGCGATCGCTCTCGGAGAATTTCGCCTCACACCAGGCGCCGGCGCCGGATCTGCAGGCGCGCGACCTGCGCTTCCTGCCGCCTTTCATTGCGCCGGCACCGGAAGCGCTGACTGCGGCAGCCGAACGCATTCTCGCTGGCCGCTACAGTTTCTTCGATCTGGAGGATTGCGAACTCGGCGATCCGCCGCAGTGGAACCGCGACCCGCTCACGCAACGCTCGGCCGGGCCGCGCCGCGCGTCGGCCATCGACTATCGCGATGAGCGCGAGGTCGGCAACATCAAGTACCTGTGGGAGCCCAATCGCCACCTGCACCTGCCGTTGCTGGCGCAGGCTCACGTGTTGACCGGTGATGCGCGTTACTCGCTGGCCATCCAGACGCAGATCGATTCCTGGATCGAACAATGCCCCGTAGGCCGCGGACCGAACTGGGTGAGTCCGCTGGAGCTGGGCATTCGCCTCATCAACTGGAGCCTGACCTGGCAGTTGCTGGGAGGGTTCCGCGCGCGACTGTTCACCACCGCCGAAGGGGAAAAATTCCGCGACCGCTGGCTGGATTCCATCTACCAGCAGTCACGCATGATCGCGACCAACCTCTCGCGATACTCGTCGGCCAACAATCACCTGATTGGCGAGGCCGCGGGCGTGTACGTAGCGGCTTCCACGTGGCCGCTGTGGCCTTCCCTGACCCAGTGGGGCGAGCGCTGCCGGCAGGTCCTGGAAGAGGAGTGCCTGCGCCAGAACGCGCCTGATGGCGGCAACCGTGAACAGGCCTTCGCGTACCAGACTTTCGTGCTGGATTTCCTGTTGCTGGCGGGCCTGGCGGCGCGCGCGCGCGGTGAGGACTTCTCGCCGATGTACTGGCGTCGCGTCGAGCTGATGATCGACTTCCTGGCTTCGCTTACCGACGTGGCCGGTCGGCTGCCCATGGTGGGCGACGCCGACGACGGACTGGTGGTGAAGCTCGCCGCCGAGCCCGGCTTTTCCACGCATGGTTCGCTGATCGCCACCGGCGCCGTGCTGTTCAATCGCGCGGATCTTGCCGCCAAGGCCGGCGCGCTCGACGGCAAGACCTCGACGCTGCTGGGAGTGGAGGCGGTCCGTCGCCTGGCGCAGCTCAAGATTCGCGGCCGCCATCGCTTTCGTCCCAGGCAGCAGTTCGCGGAGTCCGGGTACTATCTACTCGGTTCGGCATTCGACACGCCCGATGAAGTGAGACTGCTGGCCGATGCCGGGCCGCTGGGCTACCTGAGCATCGCGGCGCATGGCCACGCGGACGCCTTGTCGTTCGTGCTCAACATCGGCGACCGGGAGATCCTGGTCGACCCCGGCACCTACTCGTATCACACCGACCCCGCGTGGCGGCGCTACTTCCGCTCGACACGCGCGCACAATACCGTGGGAATCGACAACCAGGACCAGTCGGTGCAGGCGGGCAACTTCATGTGGACGGACCACGCGCGCGCCCGCTGCATCGAGTTCGAGGCGGTCGGCGATCAGCAACGCTTCGTCGGCGAACATTACGGATATGAACGCCTCGACGATCCGGTGGTCCATCGCCGGGAGATCATGTTCGACGCCCGCCGCCAGATCATCGAGGTCACCGACACCCTTCGTTGCGGGGGCGAACACGACGCGCGCCGCAGTTGGAATTTCGCCGAGGATTGCCAGGTGGAACGGACCGGCTCCGGCCTCAAGGTGACCGCTGGTGTCACGCAGGTTTTGATCGAACCCCTTGAAGATCTCGACGGAGTGCACGTCTTCAGGGGCGGCACGGCCGACCAGGGCGGGTGGGTGTCGCGGCGCTTCGGTCACAAGAACCCGTCCACGACGGCACACTGGCATACGCGCATCCGCGGCCAGACCACCTTGCGCACCCGAATCACCTGGACACGAACGCGTGGCCTTGGCATCTGAACCGTCGTTCATCGACACGGAGCTGCACCAGGTCGTCACGTCGGACGTGCCCAGCGGCGAGCGCACGCTGGTGCTGCGTCACGACGATTGTTTCGCGCTGTTCAATGAAATCGGCGACATCGACGCGGAAACGCGCAGCGAAGCGGGGTTGTACCGCGCCGGCGTGCGCCATCTCTCGCGCCTGACGCTGAGCGTCGCCGGTCAGCGCCCGTTGCTGCTGGCCTCGGTGCAGCGTGACGACAACGTCCTTCTGGCGGTCAATCTCACCAACGCGGATGTGCGCGGCGAGGGCGGGCGCATCGTGTTGCCGCGCGGCACCCTGCACATCACCCGCACGCGTTTCATCTGGAATGGTGTCTGCCACGAGCTGCTGCGCGTGCGCAATTTCGCCTTGAACGCCATCGCCGTGGAACTGGTGATCCGTTTCTATTCCGATTTCGAGAACATCGTCGACGTGCGCGCCCAGCGCCGCATGGATGCCGCGCGCCGTCGCTACGAACATGTGGAAGTCGACTCCGTCACCCAGAGTTGCCTGGGTCGCGACGAGGTGCTGCGCGAGACGGTGGTGGATTGCCACACCGCGCCCGAAGCCATCACCGCGGACACCTTGAGATACCGGCTGCAGATCGGCAGTCGCGGCGAGAAGAACATTTCACTGGCCTTTGGTTGCTCGGCGCAGAACCGGCCCGTTCAGATCGCCACGTTCACGCGCTCACTCGCGGCCGCCGAGGAACTGGCGCGGCGCGAGGCTCGCTCCCCCACCCAGGTCCAGGCATCCGACCCGGTGTTCAACACCTGGCTGCGGCGCGCGGCCGCGGACATGGGCATGCTGCTCACCGTCACGCCCCAGGGCCGGATTCCCGCCGCCGGCATTCCGTGGCTGGACGCCACCTTCGGTCGCGATGCGATCAACGCCGCTTTCGCGATGTTGTGGATGTGGCCGGAAATCGCCCGCAACACGCTGCGCCGTCTCGCGGCCACACAAAGCGGCGATAGTGGCGCGGGCCATGGCGCCGAACTCGGGAAGATAGTCAATGAAGCCCGCGGCGGGCAGCCGACCAACTTTTACGGCGTGGACACCACGCCGCTGTTCGTCATGCTGGCGGGCGCGTATTTCCAGCGCACCGCCGACCTGGCTTTCATGACGGAACTGTGGCCATCCATCAGCGCCGCGCTTCGCTGGATCGACGTGTATGGCGATGTCGACGGCGACGGATTCGTCGAGACACGTCCGCGTACCAGCAATGAGCCCGCGCAGTATGGCTGGAAGTCCTCCCCCGACGCGATATTCCACTCCGACGGGCGCGTGGCCACCGGTCCGCTGGCGCTGTGTGAAGTGCAGGGCTACGTGTACGCGGCGCGGTTGGGCGCCGCGCGCATCGCGCGTTCGCTGGGCGACGTGCCGCGCGCCATCACGCTGGTGGAGCAGGCGCAAGCACTGCAGGCGCGGTTCAACACGGCGTTCTGGTGTACGGACATCGAGAGTTATGCGCTTGCGCTGGACGGCGACAAACAACCCTGCCGCGTGCGGGCTTCGAACGCCGGCCAGTGTCTGTACACCGGCATCGCGCAGGCGGAACGTGCGCGCCAGATCCTTGCCGGCCTCGGGGACGAGCATTTCTTCTCCGGCTGGGGCGTGCGCACCGTCGCCGAGAACGAGCTGCGCTACAACCCCATGTCTTATCACAACGGCTCGGTCTGGCCTCTGGACAACGCGCTGATGGCGGCGGGCGCGGCCCGCAACGACGACAAGGCCTTCGCGCTGCGAATCCTCAATTCGCAATTCGAGGCCGCGCGCCATTTCGACCTGTTGCGCCTGCCGGAGCTGTTCTGCGGGTTCAAGCGCCGCGGCCGCGAGACGCCCCTGCAGTGCCCGGTGGCCTGTTCGCCGCATTCGGGTTCGGCGGCGGCGCCTTTCCTGATGATGCAGAGTGTCCTGGGAGTCGGGATCGATGCGCTCGACGGGCAGATCGTGCTCGCGCACCCGGTGCTGCCCGATGGCCTGAACGAGTTGTCGGTGCGCGGCCTGTCGGTAGGCGAGGCTTCAGTGGATTTCACCGTACGCCGGCATGGTGGCTCGGTGAGTGTCAGCGTGGAGCGGCGCGAGGGGAAGGTTGATCTGGTGATTCGTAGCTGAAGAGTGGGGAATTGCGCGGAGGAGCCCTCACTTCGAAGGCGCCCATCACCCATGTACGACGGGTCCTACAGCAGTGCGCGGAGCAGTCCCAGTGGGATGGGATTTAGACTCTGACGCAATCGCAGGACATTGGGCCCTTCATGGATATTTCCGCACGCGGTCGCACCCTTACGACGCGCCGTCGCTCACCGTCGGCCGCCAAACCCTCGGCTGCCAAACCGAATAGCGCGAACGGCAACGGCAGCGGCGGCTCCGGCCAGGCCTCCGATGCCGAGCTCAAGAAACTGCTGCGTGCCATGCAAGCCGTGCGAGACGGCGACTTTTCGGTGCGGCTTGCGCCCGATCTCACCGGGCTCCCCGGAAAGATAGCCGACACCTTCAATGAGATGGTCAGTGCCAACGAGCGCATGGCCAGGGAACTCGAGCGCGTCGGCCAGATGGTCGGCAAGGAAGGCAAGACGCGCATTCGTGTCGCCAGCGAGCGACGCAGCGGCGCCTGGGGCGCGATGGAATCTTCCGTCAACACGCTCATCGACGACCTGTTGTGGCCCACCGCCGAGGTGACGCGCACGATCACGGCGGTAGGTAGAGGCGACCTGTCGCAGAGCATGCGGCTCGAAGCCGATGGACGCCCGCTCAAGGGTGAGTTCCTGCGCGCGGCGAACGTGGTCAACGAGATGATCGCGCAGATGGGCGTGTTCACTTCCGAAGTGACGCGCGTGGCGCGCGAAGTCGGCACGGAAGGCAATCTCGGTGGCCAGGCGCAGGTGCGCGGCGCCAGCGGCGTGTGGCGCGATCTCACCGACAACGTGAATTCCATGGCCAGCAATCTCACCGGCCAGGTGCGCAACATTTCCGAGGTGACCATCGCGGTGGCGAATGGTGACCTCTCGCGCAAGATCACGGTGGACGTGCGCGGCGAAATCCTTCAGCTGAAGGAAGCCATCAACACCATGGTGGACCAGCTGCGTTCCTTCGCCTCCGAAGTGACGCGCGTGGCGCGCGAGGTCGGCACCGAGGGCAAGCTCGGCGGCCAGGCCATCGTGCCGGGCGTCGCGGGCACCTGGAAAGATCTCACCGACAACGTGAATTCGATGGCCGCGAACCTCACCGGCCAGGTGCGCAATATCGCCGAGGTCACTACCGCCGTGGCCAGCGGCGACCTTAGCCGAAAAATCACCGTAGACGTGCGCGGTGAAATCCTGCAGCTCAAGGAAACCATCAATACCATGGTGGACCAGCTGCGCTCGTTCGCTTCCGAGGTGACGCGCGTCGCTCGCGAGGTGGGCACGGACGGCAAGCTCGGTGGTCAGGCCACGGTGCCGGGTGTCGCCGGTACCTGGAAGGACCTCACCGACAACGTGAACTCGATGGCGGCGAATCTCACCGGCCAGGTGCGCAACATCTCCGAGGTGACCGCGGCCGTGGCCTCGGGCGATCTCTCGCGCAAGATCACCGTGGACGTGCGCGGAGAAATCCTGCAGCTGAAAGAAACCATCAACACCATGGTGGACCAGCTGCGATCGTTCGCGTCCGAGGTGACACGCGTCGCGCGCGAAGTCGGCACCGAGGGCAAGCTCGGCGGCCAGGCCATCGTGCCCGGCGTGGCAGGCACGTGGAAGGATCTCACGGATAACGTGAACTCCATGGCCAACAACCTCACTGGCCAGGTGCGCAACATCGCCGAGGTGACCACCGCCGTCGCCAACGGCGATCTGTCGCGCAAGATCACCGTGGATACGCGAGGCGAGATCCTGCAGCTCAAGGAAGCCATCAACACCATGGTGGAGCAGCTGCGATCGTTCGCCTCCGAAGTGACGCGTGTGGCGCGCGAAGTGGGTTCCGAAGGAAAACTCGGCGGCCAGGCCGAGGTGCAGGGCGTGTCGGGAGTCTGGAAAGACCTGACCGACAACGTGAATTCGATGGCGTCGAACCTGACCAACCAGGTGCGCAACATCGCCGAGGTCACCACCGCCGTGGCGAGAGGCGATCTCTCGCGCAAGATCACGGTGGACGTGCGCGGCGAGATCCTGCTGCTGAAGGAAACCATCAACACGATGGTCGATCAGCTCAACGGTTTTGCGGCCGAAGTGACCCGCGTGGCGCGCGAGGTGGGCACCGAAGGCAAGCTGGGTGGACAGGCGACGGTGACCGGCGTGGCCGGCACCTGGAAGGATCTCACCGACTCGGTGAACGCCATGGCCACCAATCTCACCGGCCAGGTGCGCAACATCGCGGAAGTGACCACCGCTGTCGCGCGCGGCGACCTTTCGCGCAAGATCACGGTGGAAGTGCGCGGCGAGATACTGCAGCTGAAGGAAACCATCAACACGATGGTCGACCAGCTCAACTCCTTCGCGGCCGAAGTGACCCGCGTGGCGCGCGAAGTAGGCACCGAGGGCAAACTCGGTGGCCAGGCGAACGTGCGCGACGTGTCCGGCGTCTGGAAGGAACTCACCGAAAACGTCAACGTCATGGCGAACAACCTGACGGAGCAGGTGCGCGGCATCGTGAAAGTGGTGACCGCGGTCGCCAACGGCGACCTGCGACAGCGTCTCACCGTGGAATCCAAGGGTGAGGTGCAGGCGCTGGGCGACACCATCAACTCCATGACCACGACCCTCGCCATTTTTGCCGACCAGGTGACCACGGTCGCGCGCGAAGTCGGCGTGGAAGGCCGTCTCGGCGGCCAGGCGCACGTGGCCGGCGCCTCCGGCACGTGGAAGGATCTCGTGGCCAACGTGAACATGCTGATGATCCACAACCTCCGTCACACGACGGAGCGCAACACCGAGCAGGACTGGCTCAAGACCAACCTCGCCAAGTTCTCGCGCATGATGCAGGGCCAGCGCGACCTCGTGACGCTGGGCAACACACTGCTGGCGGAATTCGCGCCACTGGTGAACGCGCAACAGGGCGTCATCTATATCGTCGATTACGAAGACGGGCAGCGGTATCTCAAGCAGCTGGCCAGTTATGCCGACGTGCGTGCCAGCGCGGAGCCGCGCCGGTACCGGTTCGGCGAAGGTTTCGTGGGCGAATGCGCCGTGCAGCGCCAGCGCATGCTGCTGACGCGCATCCCTCAGGATTCGATTCGCATGGGTTCGGGCCTGGTCGAAGCGCAGCCGCGCAACGTCATCGTGCTGCCCGTGCTGTATGAAGGCGAGATCAAGGCGGTGATCGAGCTGGCGTCGATGTATGAATTCACCGCGCCCCACCTGGCTTTCCTCGAGCAGCTCACGGGCTCCATCGGCGTGGTGCTCAACACCATCGAAGCCTCGATGCGCACCGAGGGTCTGCTCAAGCAGTCTCAGGAACTCGCCGGAGAATTGCAGGCCCAGCAGGTGGAGCTGCAGACCACCAACGAGGAAATCGCCACCAAGGCGCGGCTGCTGGCCGAGCAGAACGTGGAAGTGGAGCGCAAGAACCAGGAAATCGAGCAGGCTCGCAAGGCATTGGAAGAAAAGGCCGCCGAGCTCGCGCTCACCTCGCGTTACAAGACCGAGTTCCTGGCCAACATGTCGCATGAGCTGCGCACGCCGCTCAACAGCATCCTGATCCTGGGGCAGCAGCTCGCGGAGAACCCGGAGACCAACCTGTCGCCGCGTCAGGTGGAATTCGCGAAGACCATTCACGCTGCCGGTACCGACCTGCTGAACCTCATCTCCGACATCCTCGATCTGTCGAAGATCGAGTCGGGAACGGTCACGGTGGAGAGCGAGGAGCTGGGATTCTCGCAGCTGCGCGAAACCATCGAGCGCAACTTCCGCCACGAGGCCGAGTCGCGCCATCTCACGTTCACCACCGACTTCGACCCGCGGCTGGGCCGAACCATGGTCACGGACGCCAAGCGCCTGATGCAGATCGTGAAGAACCTGCTGTCGAACGCCATGAAGTTCACGGCGCATGGCAGCGTTCGCCTGCATGTGGGCCCGGCCATGCTGGGCTGGAGCGCCGATCACCCCGTGTTATCCACCGCGAAGACCGTCGTGGAGTTCGCCGTCACCGACACGGGTATCGGCATATCCAGCGAAAAGCAGAAGATCATCTTCGAAGCCTTCCAGCAGGCGGATGCCGGAACGGCTCGCAAGTACGGTGGCACGGGCCTGGGCCTGGCCATCTCGCGTGAGCTGGCCAACCTGCTCGGCGGCGAGATAAAGCTCAAGAGCTCGCCCGGCGCCGGAAGCACGTTCACACTCTATCTACCGCTCAGCTATCAGGGCGCGGGCTACGCGCGCACCATGGCGTCGACCGTTGGCCGGCAGCTGCCGGCCCTCGACGGCCCGGCCTTGCCGCCGCCGCCGGCCGAGCGCGTGGAAGACGATCGCGACTCCATCGAGCCGGGCGACACCACGGTGCTGGTGGTCGAGGACGATGTCACATACGCACGCATGCTGGTGGCCGTGGCGCGCTCCAAGGGTTTCAAGGTGCTGGCCGCGCAGAATGGCACCGACGCACTGGCGCTGGCGCGCAAGTACCAGCCGGCGGCCGTCACGCTGGACGTGTTCCTGCCGGCGCCTTCTCGTTCATGACCAAGCCCACGAGCACCGAGGGGCTGGAGGCCGTGTTCAACCGCATCAACGAGTTCATCGCGCCGCGCGTGCGCGAGCTGCTCGTGGTCGAGGACGATGCCGCGGAGCGACTGAGCATCGAAGCGCTGATCGCCGCGTCGGACATCCGCATTTCCACTGCTGCCGGCGGCGGCGAAGCGCTCGAGCTCATGCGCGCGAAGAAGTTCGACTGCGTGATCCTCGATCTGAAGCTGCCGGACATCTCCGGGTTCGACCTGCTGTCCGAGGTCCAGCGTGATGAACGGCTGCGCGACATACCCATCGTGGTGTTCACCGGGCGCGACCTGTCGCCGGAGGAAGAGAGCGAGTTGCGCCAGCGCGCCAAGAGCATCGTGATCAAGGGTGTGCAGAGCCCCGAGCGGCTGCTCGACGAGACCGCGCTGTTCCTGCACCGCGTGATCGCCGACCTGCCGGAATCGAAGCAGCGGATGATCGAGAAGCTGCACGACAGCGACGAACCGCTGCGCGATCGCAAGGTCATCGTCGTCGACGACGACGTGCGCAACATCTTCGCGCTCAACAGCCTGCTGGAACGGCATGGCATGAACGTCATCACGGCGACCAACGGGCAGGACGCCATCAACCTGCTGGACCAGCATCCCGACGTGGCGCTGATCCTCACCGACGTGATGATGCCCGAGATGGACGGTTATGAAGTGATTCGGCGTGTCCGCGAGATCCCGTCATTCCGCATGCTGCCCATCATCGCGCTCACGGCGAAGGCCATGAAGGGTGACCGCGAGAAATGCCTGCAGGCCGGCGCGTCCGATTACGTCGCGAAGCCCGTCAACACCGAACAGCTCCTCTCACTGGTCCGCATGTGGTTGCAGCCCTGATGAACGACCCCCGATCCAATGTGATGGATGGCATCCCGCATAACCACGAGGCCGCCAACATCCTGCTGGTGGATGACCAGCCGGCGCGCCTGCTCACCTATCGCGCCATCCTGGAGCCGCTGGGTCACAACCTCGTGGCGGTGAACTCCGGCCTCGAGGCGCTCGAGGCGCTGATGAGGCAGGAATTCGCGGTAGTGCTGCTGGACGTGAAAATGCCCGGCATGGACGGTTTCGAAACCGCGGCGCTCATTCACGACCACCCCCGATTTGAAACCACGCCCATCATCTTTGTCACCGGCGTGCACGTCACCGAGTTCGATCGCCTGAAAGGATACAAGGCGGGCGCCATCGACTACGTGTACATCCCCGTGGTGCCGGAGATCCTGCGCAGCAAGGTCGCAGTGCTGATCGAGCTCGACCGCCAGCGCCGCGCGCTGCAATCCGTCAACAAGCAGCTCGAGCAGTCGAACCGCCAGCTCGCGGAAGCCAATCTCACGCTGCAGAACGAGAAGACGCGCGAACTGGAGGAGCTCAACGAGCAGTTGCGGCGCGCCAACGAGGACCTGTCCCGCTTCAACCAGTCGCTGGCCACCGAAGTGCGCGAACGCACGCGCGCCGAGAACCAGCTCAAGGAGGCGGTGGTCAAGCGCGACGAGTTCCTGGCCATGCTTTCGCATGAGCTGCGCAACCCGCTGTCGCCGCTGCGCAATGCCGCGCACATGCTCATGCAGGGCGAGACGCAGGATCCGAAGATCGTCTGGTCGCGCGGCGTCATCGAACGTCAGCTCAAGCACATGATCCGCCTGGTCGATGACCTGCTCGACGTGTCTCGCATCGCGCGCGGCAAGATCGTGCTGGTATCCGAGAAGGTGACGCTCGCCGACGTCATCGCCGTCGCCGTGGAAACCGTGCAGCCGCTGCTGGAACAAAAAGGTCAGCAGCTGACGGTGCAGGCGGCGGAGTCCGCGATCACGGTGCGCGGGGACCCGGTGCGCCTCGCCCAGGTGGTGGGCAACCTCCTGCACAACGCGGCCAAGTACACGGGCGAGGGCGGTCGTATCGCCCTGTCATCGCGGAGGCGCGATGGGCATGCCGAAATCTGCGTGCGCGACTCGGGCATCGGCATCTCGTCTGAATCCATGCCGCACATCTTCGAGCTGTTCACGCAGATTCCCAGCGAACGCGTGAACACCGGCGGTGGCCTCGGCATCGGGCTCGCGCTGGTTCGCGCGTTGGTCGAATTGCACGGCGGGGAGATCAGCGTGACCAGCGACGGCATCGACAAGGGCAGCGAGTTCATCGTCCGACTGCCGCTGTTCAACGACGAGCCGGCGGCGGCCGAAGCTGCGCAGGTCCCCGACAGGAGCCAGGTCTTGCAGGTACGGCGAAACATCCTGATCGCCGATGACAACCAGGATGCGCTCGAGAGCCTGGCGCTCATGCTCAGGCTCGAAGGCCACGAAGTGCATTGCGCCTCGGACGGCGAGGAGGCGCTGGCACTGGCCGGCCAACGCCGGCCGGAGATCGTGGTGCTCGACGTGGGCATGCCCAAGCTGGACGGTTGTGAAGTCGCGCGGCGTATCCGCGCCGAGAGCTGGGGCCGCCAGGCGGTGCTGGTGGCGCTCACGGGCTGGGGCCAGGATGCCGACCGCAAGCGGTCACGTGAGGCGGGGTTCGACATGCACCTGGTGAAGCCGGTGGATCCGGCCACTATTTGTGACATGCTCGTCACGCAGTGACGAAGGTGACATGCTCGTCACGCAGTGACGAAGGTGACATGCGGGTCATGCGATAGCGGCGGTAACCGCTCACAGAATCGGTGTACTGCGTTGCGATGCCCGTTGCGCATCCGCATCCAACTCCCTGTATCGTTGCCTCCAGTTGCGGGAGGCGACTATCTATGGCGCTGTATGCGTTCGACGGGACATGGAATTCGGAAAAGAATGCCGGGCAGTACGACCGGAATACCAACGTGGTCCGGTTCAAGGATCAATACGCCGGCACCCGGTTCTTCTACAAGGGTGTGGGTACCCGGCACGGAAAGCTGGGCAGGTTCTTTGGTGGTGCGTTCGGGGTAGGCGGGAAGGAGCGCATCGAGGATGCGTGCCGGGACCTGGCGGCCCAATTCGCCAAGGGTGACCGCGACGTCGACATCGTAGGCTTCAGCCGTGGCGCCGCACTGGCCGCTCATTTCGCCAACGTAGTGGCCAACGACGGAGTGAAGGTTGAAGGTGTGCGGGAACGCCCCACGGTACGCTTTCTCGGCCTGTTCGACCTGGTCGCGGCTTTCGGCATTCCCATCAATCTGCCGGGCTTCAATTTCAATCGCATCAACCTGGGCTACCAGCTGGGGTTACCGGAAGGCGTGAAGTATTGTTATCACGCACTGGCGCTCGATGAGGCGCGGCAGGCCTTCCGTCCCACGCGATTGCGCGGGAACAACAGCTGCGAGGTCTGGTTCCGCGGAGTGCACTCGGACGTGGGCGGCGGCAACGACAATCACGCGCTCAATGACATCACGCTGCGATGGATGCTGCGCAAGGCCATGGCCAGCGGGCTGCCGATGGCGCCCGACTGCGTGGGCGCGAGCTGCCTGCGCGTCGATGTGGAAGGCAAGATCGCCGACAACTTCGATCTCATCCGCAATCGCTCGCGCGAGCCCAAGCCCGAAGACCTGTACCACTACACGGTGTCGGCACGCGCCAAACATGTGAACCCGCCGGACCCCTGTACACGCGAAACCGAGGTGCTCGAGGCGCGGGTCTGGGTTGCCCCAACCACCTCGTAGTTAGAAATGCGCCGGCATCAGTAGGCGACGTTCGCCGTCTCCTTCGGCGCGACCGCCACCGGCCTGCTGGAGTTCGCGCGCCCCTTGAGGCGCACAGTGTGATTGCCCGCGGGAACCGTCACGGCGTCGCCCCCGGCAATGCCGCTGGCCAGCACCTGTCCCTGCGTGTTCACCACTTCGAAGCCGGGGCGCAGGGCTTCGGACAGCGACTTGTCGAGTCCCGCGGCATCCTTGGCGTCGAAGAAAGCGCCGCCGCCGGCATCGGACCAGCGCCGGAATGTCGCGGCCAGCGTCTGGTCGTCGAGCGCGAAACCCACGATGCTGACGCGCGTCGTCACGCCAGCTTTGCGCAGGTTGGCGATGGCGGCTGCCGGGTCGCCACCGCAGGTTTCTTCGCCATCGGTGACCAGCACGATGAGCTTTTCGCCACTGACGCCATTCAAGTCGTCAGCCGCCATCTCCAGCGACGCGCCGATGGGCGTCTTCGCGCCGTTCTTCGCGACCAGTGCATTGATGCGGGCCTGCACCGCGCCCGGATTCAGCGGGGCGACTGGCACGTCCAGGTCCGTCTGGCAGGAATCCACTTCACGGCCGAACACGCGCAGTGCGAATGGCGTTCCCGCCGGGATGGTGGTGCCCACCATCTTGCCCAGCGTTCGCCGGGCGATGTCGATGCGCCGTTCGGCGCCTAACTTCTGCAACATGCTGCCCGAGGCGTCGAGAATGATTTCGATGGCTCCGGCCGGCTTGCCGGCGAAAGTCACCGAGACCTTGCCGGGTTCGTTCTTCCCCGGCGTGACCGCCAGGTCGGCCCTGGCCAGCGTGAGGTACTTTTCCGCGGTGACATAGCGGATCTCGTAGGCGCCGGGCGTCAGCGGAGCCACCAGGTTCCCGGGGTTCTGTTTGGGCGTGGTGTAGAAGTACGCGGAGCTATAGGTGCCATCGCGCGCGCCCTTGGGCACCACGGAGATGAAGTTGCGCGGTGCATCCGGGCCTTTCCAGCTCACCTTGAAACTTTCACCGGCCACCACGGAGGCGGGCGCGGTCAGCGTTCCTGTGACCGCGGTCACGGTGACAGACGCGCGCGACAGGGTGAGGTACTGCTGGCCGGAGGCGTATCGCAACTCGTATTGCCCGGGCACGTCGGGCGCTGTGAAAGACAGTGTCGCGCCCTTGGACGTGTACTCATAACGTTCGTAGCTTTTTTCCGGCGCGCCGGCCTTCACCAGCGTGATGAAGTCGCGCGGGTTGTTGGGCCCGGTCCAGGTCACCTGGAAGCTGACACCGGCGGGCACCTGCGCAGGCCCCTTGACCGTGGCGGACACCGAGCCCACGGTGATGGGCGCGCGCGCCAGCGTCAGGTACTGGCCGGCGGTGAGATAACGCAACTCGTAGGCTCCCGCGGCATCCGGCGCGGTGAACTCCAGCGTGCCACCCTTGCTGGTGTATTCATAGATCTGGTAGGTGCGTTCGGCCGTGCCGGCCTTCACCAGCGTGATGAAGTCGCGCGGGTTGTTCGGCCCCGTCCAGGTCACCTTGAATTTCGCGCCCGCGGCCACCTGCGGCGGAGCGCTCAGGGTCGCGCTGACCGCCGTCACGGTGAGCGTCTGGCGCGCGATGATGGTGTTGCCCACGCCGAGGAAGTAGCGAATCTCGTAGGTGCCCGGCTTGTCGGGCACGGTCAGCTTGATGGGGCTGCCCTTGCGGGTGTACTCGTAGGTTAGATAGGCGCTGCCTCCCGGCACGCCCAGCCCGACGTAATCCCTTTCGTTGTTAGGACCGGTCCAGGTGATGGCGATCTCGCTGCCGGCGGCGGCCGAAGTCGGCCCGTTGACGGTGGCATTCGCTGCCGTGATCTTGATGGGCCGGGCCACCAGCGTCTTGTACGGGGAGCCGGCGTCCAGAAGCCGTAGTTCGTAGTCGCCGGGCTGCGCCGGCATCATCAGGACTTTTTCACGGTTTTCGAGATAGAAGTACTCGCGGTACTGGCCTTCCGCCGCGCCCTTGGGAACGATGGTGACGAATTCGCGCGGGTTGCCATTGCCGGTGACCTGGATCGTGACCGGGGATCCAGCCGTGGCAGTGGCGGGTGCGTTGAGGGACGGAGCGGCGAGGGCACCGTCCGGTACGAGCACTGTCGTGATGAGGGCAAGGATTAGAAAAGCCCATTGGGATGAACCCCAGTGAGACGAACGCCAGCGTGATGAGCAGGGTTGCATTTGGCCAGTGCCTCCGGTTCCCGGGGGCGCGAGTATAGTCTGCAGACAGGATCAGGGAGGAAGGTCATGCCGAAGCCGGTCAAGCGGGTCTCCGAGGTGCGCCCGCGCCAAGCGGTGTTTGCCGCCAGCATCAAACAATTTCCGAAGCGGCTGGTGATTCTCACCGAAGGCGATTCCTGGTTCAGCTACCCATTGAACGCGAACATCGCCGACTACATCGAAATGATGAGCGACTTCTCGATTCTCAGGCTCGAACACAATGGTGACGATGCGCGTGACATCCTCGCCACGGGCAGCGAGCAGCTCAAGAAACTCAAGTACTACCTGAAGAACTACCCGGTCGACGCGCTGCTCATGAGTGCCGGCGGCAACGACCTGATTTCCGGCGAGCTGTCCAAGTTCCTGGAGAAGAAAGTCACCGGCAACACCTGGCAGAGCTCGGTGAAGCTCGCGAAGCTGACGGCCGTGCTGGACGACATCGTCAGCGCGTATGCGCGGTTGCTGGATGCGCGTGATGCGTTGCGGCCCAACTGCGTGATCGTGGCGCACAGTTATTGCTACTTCCAGCCCAACGGCCGCAAGGCCACGGGACCCTTCGGCCTGCTCAAGGCCGGTCCGTGGATGCGCCCGGTGCTGGTGGCCAAGGGCATCAATCCGGATACCGAGGGTCGGGAAGTGTCGCGCTACCTCGTGGATGAGCTGCACGCGCGATTGACCGCACTGGCCGCCACGCGCAGCCGGTTCCACGTGGTCGACATGCGCGCGGCATTGCCGGACGACAACGTGCACTGGGCCGATGAAATCCATCCCAGCGGCACGGGCTTCCGCAAACTCGCCGAGAATCACTGGCGGCCGCTGTTGCGAGCGCAGTTTCCAGGCCGGGGTTTCGAATGATGCAGGACGAGGAATTGCGCCCGGTGCTGCAGCGCCTGCTGGCGACGCGCCGCGCCAAGGTGGAGGAAACGCAGGGCGGCAGCCGGCGGGGCCTGCGCGTGCTGTTCACCGGCCAGTCCGGCAAGAACAAACTACTGGCGGCGCAGCTTTTCGCGCACGAGCTCGCGGTCGATCTGTTCCAGATAGACCTGTCGCGCATCGTCAGCAAGTACGTGGCCGACACCGAACGCAATCTCGACGCATTGTTCAAGGCCGCCAAGGCATCCGATGCCGTGCTGCTGTTCGACGATACGGACCACCTCTTCGACAGCAATGGCGAAGACTCGGGGCGGTTTCCGAACTTTGACGTCAACCAGCTGCGGCAACGCATCGAGTCCTATGACGGCGTGGTGTTGCTGGGGGCCGATGATCGCAGCCACATCGACCCGAAGCTCGCCCGCCAATGCGACGAAGTCGTCGAGCTCTGACAGGAAATGGGGCCACTCCCCATTTGCTGACGAAAAGGGTCAGACCTGAAACAGGTCCGACCCTTTCTTGACGCCTGGCGGACAATCGCGGAACGGCTGATGCCGCCCCGGGACTAGCGCGCGTCGCGGTCGCCGTCGCCCGGCATTGATTCCTTGATGCTGGTCCAGGCCGAGCGGATCGCCTGCTTGGCATCCACCCAGGCCAGCTTGGACTTGCCCTTGGCGATGTCCCAACCAGCCTCCAGCCGGGTTTCGAGATCCTCGAACGAGGTGTTCGGATTCTCTTCGTATGACTTGTATGCGTACCGGTACGCCGGATCGAAGTCTTCCCACTCGTAGCGGGTGTCGTAGTAAGGCTCGTCCTTGTATCGGCGCTGCCAGTGCGTGGTGAAGCGCTCGATGCGATTTTCCCTTTTCATCTTCCTGCTCCTGTTACTTGCTCTGAATAAACGTTGTCTCGGAATGAAACGGGCCGAAGGTGTCGCCACCTCCGGCCCGCCATTTCAGTCAGCTTCGAAAGCTCACTTCTTGACGTCGATCTCGTTGTCCACGGACTTCACGTTGTCGACGTTGCGGGCCAGCTCTTCGGCGGTCGACTTCGCTTCCGATGTGTCGACGAAGCCCGAGAGCTGCACCGCGCCTTCGCGCGTCTCCACGTTCACCTGGTGCGCCTTGGTGCGCGGATCGCCGGCGAGGGCCGCCTTCACCTTCGTGGTGATCGCGGCGTCATCGACGCGCTCCGAGCCCGACGGACCACCGTCGTTACGGACAGTCAGGTTGTTGCGGACAGCCGTGACGCCCTTGGTGCTCTTCGCGACTTCGGCGGCGCGCTGCTTGCTCGCCGAGGAATCCACGAAACCGTTCAGCTGAACGGTGCCCTTGAACGTCTCGACATCGATCTGGTGCGCCTTGGTGGTCGGATCGGCGATCAGGGCCGCCTTCACGCGCCCGGTGGTCACCGAATCGTCTACCTGCTCACCGGCGGACTTGGTCGTACGCGTGGACGCGCAGGCGCCGACTGCCAAGGCAACGACCAACAGGACCGCACTGACAAAGCCTTTTGATTTCTGCATATGAACCTCTTATCTCCGAGCCGTATTGGCAATGAAACTGACTACCGCGAGGATCAGGAAGACGAAGAAAAGGATCTTCGCGATACCTGCTGCGCCCGCGGCGATGCCGGCAAAGCCGAACACGGCTGCGATGAGCGCGATGACGAAAAAGATGACTGCGTAATGAAGCATCGATATCTCCGCATGTGTTTGGCACTGGTTCCAGTGCCGGCGGAGCGCATCATCGGCGCATGAGCGATCCCGCTATGCCGGTTGGCGGGCGAACGAGAGGTCGGAGAGAGCTGACATTGTTGTCAGCCTGCGGGACTACAGGCGTCAGAGGCGCGGGCGGAAAGAACCTACGCCCGGTTGTTAGCTGCCTAGAGCCAGTACTGCAGCGGCAGCCACAGCAGTTCCTTCAGCCGTTCCCTGATGCCACGCTTCTTCCATTGGGCCAGCGTTATTTCGCGCGACTCGCGCAGGTCGTCGTCGAACATGCGAGCCATGGAGCGCGCGAAGCCCTCGTCGATCACGCACACGCTGATTTCATCGTTGTGCACGAAGCTGCGCCAGTCGAAGTTGGTGGAACCGATCGAGGACCAGACGCCATCCACCACGATGCTCTTGGAATGCAGGAAGGCGCTGTCCAGCTCGTAAAGCTTGACCCCGCTTTCGAGCAGTTCGTCGTAGTGCGCGCGGCCGGCGTAGAACACCCCCGAGAAATCGCTGTATGCGGGCAGGATGATGCGCACGGCCACGCCGCGCCGCGCGGCGTCTCTCAGCGCCTTCTCCAGCGTGTCGTCGGGCACGAAGTACGCCATCGTCACATCCACGCTCTTTTGCGCATACGCCAGCACGGAGAGCAGCGTCGCGTAGATGACGTTGTGCTCGTCGTCGGGCGTGCTCGCGACCACCTGCACGACGGTGTTGCCGCCATCGATCGCCGCGTTGGCCATCTCCGGCTGGATGGTGCCCGGGCATTCAGCCCTGGCCCAGGTATCGCGGAACAACTGCTCCAGATGCCGGGCGGCCGGCCCGCGCACGCCGATATGCGTGTCGCGCCAGCCTTGTTCGATGGCCTTCTGTTTCGAGAACCCGCCCTTTTTCAGCTGGCGCGAGGCGATGCGGTAGGCATGGCTGAAATTGATGCCGCCGGCGTAGGCGCGCTCGCCATCAACGACGACTATCTTCCGGTGGTCGCGGTGATTGAGGCCGGCGAATCGCTGATCGAGCGGGTTCAGTGGATTGAAGGCGCACAGCGCGATGCCGGCGTCATGCAGGCTCTTCAGGAATTGCTGGTCGGTGGTGAGCGAGCCGATCGCATCGTAGATGACGTAGACCTCGACACCTCTCTGGCGGGCCTCGGCGAGCAGGGTGCTGAGGCGCCGGTCACCTTCGACTGCTTCCTCGAAGATGAAACTTTCCACCAGCACGTACTCGCGGGCCGCTTCGATGGCTGCGAACACGGCGCGATACGTGCGCGGCCCGTCGATCAACAACTCGACCGCATTGCCCAGCAGCAACGGCGGCGCGCCGATCTCCTTCATCGCCGCCAGGTGATAGTCGAGCAGCGCGGTATCCCCGGTGGCCGCGAGCTTGCGGGTCAGCCTGACGCTGGCCGCACGACTGACCATGCCATGGGGGCTCTCGATGTCGACAGGGGTCTTCGAGCGCGACACGGGCAGGGTGCGTGCAAGCTCGACGTCGGGCAACGATCGGCAGCCAGAGGCCGTGAAGAGCAGGGCGCCGAGAAGAGGGGTTAAAACGAGCCCCGCCCACCGGCGGCTAGGCCGGTGGACGGATGGCTCGGTGGTCGTATGACGCGAAATTATTTCGAGGGGAGGGGCTCGTCGCGTCACGCTTCCACTTCTCCACTAGACGGAGACAGTATCCGCGAATCGATGCACGAAAACGTGCAGCACAAGGGCAGTCCTGATGTAAGTTGATTCCTACCCGGCGTTCGCGCCCAATCTTAGTGTGAGCCCGGCAGCCCGGGTCCATCCTGACTGCCAACGAGAGGAAAACCCATGCAAACCGCCAATGAGCCGGATTTCGAAGGCGCCGCCGACCATGCTGTCGACGACCTGAACAAGATCGTCGAGCAGGCCGAGGATTTACTGAAACAACTCGGTGACCAGACCGGCGAAGCCGCGGACGCCGTTCGGGAGAGAGTGACCCAGACCCTGAACCAGGCCAGGTCAAGGCTGGCCGCCACGGCCGTGGAAGCCGAGCAGGTCGTCGAAGGCCTGGCGCAGCGTACTGACAAGTACGTCCGCGCCAATCCCTGGCAATCCGTGGCCATCGCAGCCTTGTTAGGCGGTGCCCTGGCGCTGCTCATCACGAGGACGTCGCGCAAATGATGGAAGGCGAGCCCACCCCAGAGCAGGCGCCACGGCCGGAAGCGCCACGCGCGGCGCCGGGGTCGCGCGAGTCGGAGGTGCATCCGGCGCGCGAGATGTCCATGCACCTGCTGCGCATGCTCGAGACGCGCATGGACGCGGCCGGAATCGCGCTGCAGGGCGAAACGCAACTCCTGATGGTTCGCCTGCAGCTCAGGTTGCTTGCCGCCGGCGCGATGTTCATCGCGATCTGGGGCGGCATCGTGTTGCTGGCCATCGCGCTCCCACCGCATCTGCGCGTGCCGGTATTGGGCGCGGTCGTGGCGGGCTTCGTGATCTGCGCGATCGCCGCTCAGATGCTGGCCAAGCGCAAGGCGTCTACCCACCAGGTGGGCTCCCTGCACTGGTTCCTCGACAGTCTGAGGCAGGATCTCGAAGTGCTGTCGCGCGCGCTGGCGCGCGGCCAGGCCGCCGCCCGTGGGAATGGCAATGGCAATGGCAGCGACAATGGTGGCGGTGGCGGGGCCAATGGCCAGGGAGGTGCGCGTGACGATCTCGCCGCTTGAACGCGCCAAACTTCTCGATGCCGAGATGCAGCTGCAGCGCGCATGGCTCGAGCTCAACCTGCGCGAGATGCAGAACCCTGCGAACCAGAATTCGCCCTGGGTGCGTCTCAAGGCGCTGAACCGCACCTTCAATTTCGGCGGGCTGGGGCTGTCGCTCCTCAAGCATCGATCGATGTGGCTGGCGGCGGTCAGCCTGCTGATCAATATGTATCGGCGCCACTCCAGGCATCAGGCATCGCCATGAGCGCCAACTTGCGGAAACCACGCTGAAGACCTCGTTGATTTGAGCGAGGATTTGCCGAAAGATTGAGGTCGTGTTGAAGCCTGAACAAGACGTGCAGCGGCCCGAGGCCCTCGTGACCGCGCGCCTGGATGAACTGTCCGAACTTTCCGAGCACCTGCTGAAGATGGTGGAGGGGGAGCGTGCGCAACTCGCAAAGAAGCTGCACGACGAGCTTGGCGGCATGATCACCGCCGCGAAGATGGACATGCAGTGGCTGTCGGGTCACATCGGCGCGTCGCTCGATGCCAAAGGCCTCGAGAAATTCAATTCCGTGGTGCAGATGCTCGACCAGGCGATGATGCTGAAGCGCCGCGTGGTCGAGACGCTGCGGCCTTCCTTGCTGGATCACTTCGGACTGAGCGTCGCCATGCGCAGCCACTTCGAGGAGCACTGCCGGCACGCCGGCATCGAATGCATATCGTCAGTGCCCGAGGAAACCCTGGAGCTGGATTCGGCGGCACAACTCAGTCTGTTCCGCGTGGCGCAGGAGGTGCTGGCGGGCATCATCGCGCGCGGCGGGGCCACGCACATCGAGATGGTGGTCGAGCCTCGGCAGGAGCAGGGTGTTGACGGCTACCTGATGACCATCGGCGATGACGCGGCCATTCACGATGGCAATTCGAGCACGCTGCTTACCGCGCGCTATCGCGTATCACTCGCCGGAGGGCGCATCGAAACCGAATCCCGCGCGGGCAGCGGGAACCAGGTCAGGGTTTTCGTCCCGCGATCTGCAGCAGGATCGGCATGAGCTGGTCGATCTCGCGCATCTTGTCGAGGAAATAGTCGGCGCCGGCCGAGATGCAGCGCTCACGTACGGTGGGCAGATCGTAGTTGGTCAACACCAGGATCCACACGTGGCCGCTGGCGCTGTCGCGATTGCGCGCGCGCGCCTCCCGGATCACGCCGATGCCGCTGCCGGGGCGCAGCTCGACGTCGACCACGATGGCGTCATAGGGAGTGGAGTCGAGTTTCTCGACCGCCTCCGCCTCGGCCGCCGCAAGGCCCGTCACCTTGAATGCCGAATACTGCGACAACATGCTTTCGAGCCGGCTGCGCAGCAGCGGAGAATCCTCCACGAGGAGAATCCGCAGGGGTTTTCCGGGCGCCCCGTTGGGGCGAACGTCGCTGGCGGTCAATCTTTGAGCCGTGTCGGTCGTCGTACCGGACGCTGGATGCAGTGAACTGTGCATGACCTCATCCATGAACGCCCATCAAATCATTCGATGGGCTAACTATTGGACGAGGTTATTCCGCAGTGCATAAGTCGTGATGTCAGCATTGCTCTTCATGGACATCTTCTCGAGGATACGGCTGCGGTAGGTGCTCACCGTCTTTACGCTCAGGAAAAGCCTGTTGGCGATCTCCGACACCGACTCGCCCTGCGCGAGCTTGCAGAAGATCTGGAACTCGCGTTCCGAGAGGATGCTGTGCAAGGGGGCATTCGGATCGCCACGTACGCCCGCGACCAGCAGGTCCGCCAGTTCGGGACCGACGTAACGTCCGCCTCGGGCTACGGTGCGGATGGCACGGAAGAGTTCAGATTCCTCCGTTCCCTTGCCAACGAAACCGCTGGCCCCGCCGCGCAACACGTTGAGACCGTACTGCGCTTCCGGGAATGCCGACAGAATCAGCACGCCGACAGACTCGTAATGCGCCTTGGCGTGCTTCAGCACGTCGAGACCTGAAACGTCGGGAAGCGAGAGGTCGAGCAGCAACACGTCTATCGTGTGTTGACGCAGCTGTTCCATCGCTTCACGGCCAGAACTCGCTTCGGTCACCACCGCGAGATCGGGTTGTCCGTTGATCAGGGTTTTAAGGCCGGCTCGGACAACCTGGTGGTCGTCCACAATCATGACTCTGGTGCGATTCATGGGCCGGGAGGTCTCCACAACTTGTTGAGTTATCTCGTGCATTGCTGAAGTCTACATTTGCAAGAACCACCGCCTGTCCGGCGTACGGGTCCTACCGTGGTCAGAGATATCCTACACGCCTGCTGCGGTGCGACCATGCGTGAATCTCTGTTCGGCCTTGTGCCAATCCACGACGTTCCAGAACGCCGCGAGGAATTCAGGCCGCCGGTTCTGATATTTGACGTAGTAGGCGTGTTCCCAGACGTCGACGATGAACAGCGGCGTGTATTCCCAAGGCCTGGGAACCTGCTGATCGTGCAGCTCCACGATCTGCAGTTTGCCGCCGCCGTCCACGACCAGGGCCACCCAGCCGCTGGCGAAATGCTTGACCGCGGTGTCGCTGAACTTGTCGCGGAAGCTTGCGAAAGCGCCGAATTCCGCGGATATCGCCTTTGCCAGCTCACCATGCGGCTCACGCGCCGCGCCGCCCGCAGGCGACAGCGAATTCCAGAACAGGTCGTGATTGAAATGCTGGCCACCATTGTTCTTCACCGCGGTGCGCACGGCGTCCGGTAGTTTGTCGACGCCGCGGAGTAGTTCGACCAGCGTGAGCTTCTGCAGGTCGGGCGCCTTGGCCAGGGCCTCGTTGAGTTTGTCGACGTAGGTCTTGTGATGCTTGTCGTGATGCAGGTGCATCGTGGCTTCGTCGATGTGCGGTTCCAGCGCGCCATGGGGGTAGGGCAGGTCGGGCAGGGTGAAGGGATACGTCTGACGCGCGGCTTCGGTCATGTGAGGGAACTCCATTGCAATCCGTGTGGAACACGCACCTTGCGCCAATCGCGCGGTTTTGCGCATCGACCATTGGAGGGATGTGGCAGTCAGACCCTTCCGATCCTCAGGCACCGACGGAGAGAACCCACAGGCATGGGCGGCCATGACCGGGTGTGGCGAAAAGGCCCGCTGTCTAACTTCGCCTCCCAGTGATGCAACTCAAGGACCTGATACATGAACGTAAAAATCGCTTCGGCAGTAGCCGCTCTGGTTGTTGCGGCAGCCGCACCCGCCGCCTACGCGCAGGATGAAAACGCGGGGTGGTACCTGGGCGGCGGCGTAGGCCAGTTCAATGCCCAGATCGACGACGTCGACGATGTCGATGCCACCGTCGATGATTGGGACAATGACGATACCGCGTACAAGGTTTTTGCGGGTTATCGCATGAATAATTTCCTGGCCTTCGAACTCGACTACATCAATCTCGGCGAGCCTTCCGGCAGCGTGGTGCCGGGCGTGAACCTCGATGCCGCGGTGGATGGTTTCGCGCCTTACGTGGTGGGCACCATTCCGCTCGGCAACTGGTTCGAGGTGTATGGCCGGCTGGGCTACTTCTTCTACGACGCCACCGTGGGTGTCGAGAGCGAGATCGACGGCCGCGCCGAGTTCGACGAAGAGTCGGAGGACCTGGTGTACGGCGCCGGCATCGGCGCCAAAATCGGCGAGAAGCTCAACGTCCGCTTCGAGTACGAGCGCTTCGATCTTCAGGGCGTCGATGACGCCGATTCGCTGTGGCTGACCGCAGCCTGGAAGTTCTGAGCAGAACTGGCGCCGGACGCGGGCAATCGCGTCCGGCGCTCAGTCATTCGGCGGCAGCGGCTGCAAACCTGCGGGCCGGATTTCGAATCGCCTCCAGCAACACTTCGTAATCGTCACTCTTGGTGACATACGCATCCGCGCCTGCGGCCAGCGTATGCTTGACCATGTCCGGGTGCGAATGGCCCGAAAAAACCACGATGAAGATCTTGCTGCCTCTCCGGCGGAGCGTCTTCAGCAGGTC